>NZ_JBFRPB010000074.1:0-20493 GCF_041471785.1 Vibrio sp. 10N.261.51.C6
CTTGTGATCAAGAGACAGGCCTCTGTGCAGCCTTTTTTGTATCTAAGTTACAGTGACGAGTAATCGAGATTCGAAGAGCAGAGAAATCATATGCTGTGTGATGCTTTATGTTACTCGTATACTCTCAACGCGCATTGGCTCTGTCTCTTCGATACTCGCTTACACGCATCTCGAATCTTTTTTCGATTCATCATTCCCTAGACTGACGAAGGAAGGAGTTGGGAGTCTCTTTCGTGGTGTGTTTGTGGGATTCCCTATCACGCTCGTTCCTCGCTGTAGGGAATGACGGAAATATATAGATGCGGGTAAACGAGATGCGGGATACGAAGAGCTAGAACGGACTTCTTTGGTGAGTAATGCTTACCTTACCGATTTACTCTTATATCGTATCAGTTTCAGCTCTTGTCACAAGCTTACTCATATCTCGAATTTGATTTTAGCTCTTCGTTACTCGTTTACCCGAATCCCGTATCTGCTCTTAAAAAGAAAAAGCCCGCAACCTAGGAGGTAGCGGGCTTTGCTATAAGCGATGTTTATTTTGCTATTAAGCGGTAAGAGCTAACACGCTACCAGGCAGTACAAGGAATACCGCAACAAGGTAACCAGCCACTACAGCTTTGTTCTTCACAGCCATGTCTGAAATCATGTCTGCCGCTTTAACTGGAAGTTCACGTAGGAACGGGATACCGAAGATGAATACCGTTGACATGATGTTGAACACCAAGTGTACTAGAGCAATTTGTAGTGCGAATACTGCGAACTCACCAGACACTGCTGTAGCTGCAAGTAGAGCCGTAATACATGTACCGATGTTTGCACCCAGAGTGAATGGGTAAACGTCACGTACTTTAAGAACACCTGAACCTACTAGTGGAACCATCAAGCTTGTTGTCGTAGAAGAAGACTGAACAAGGATAGTCACGATAGAGCCAGAAGCGATACCGTGGATTGGACCACGACCGATTGCGTTCTTTAGAATCTCACGAGCACGACCCACCATCAGGCTCTTCATTAGCTTACCCATTACCGTGATAGCTACGAAGATAGTCGCAATACCTAGAACGATAAGCATGATACCGCCAACAGTGTCGCCAAATGTCGATAGTGGCTCTTTAATCGCACTGACTACTGGTTTAGTGATTGGCTTGATGAAGTTAAGACCACCCATGCTCATATCACCTGTTGCTAGCATCGGAGATACCAACCAGTGAGAAATCTTCTCTAGAATACCAAACGCCATCTCTAGTGGTAGGAAGATAGCAACGGCTAATAGGTTAAAGAAGTCGTGAATCGTGGCACTTGCGAATGCACGTTTGAACTCATCTTTACAACGAACATGACCAAGACTAACTAGCGTATTGGTTACTGTAGTACCAATGTTCGCACCCATGATCATAGGGATTGCTAGCTCAACAGGTAAACCACCTGCCACAAGGCCAACGATAATTGAAGTAACTGTACTGGATGATTGAATAAGTGCTGTTGCCACTAAACCAATCATTAAGCCTGCAACTGGGTGTGAAGCAAATTCGAAAAGAACCTTTGCTTGCTCGCCTGTTGCCCATTTGAAGCCTGTACCAACCATTGAAACTGAAAGTAATAGTAGGTAAAGCATGAATGCCAAGTTAGCCCAGCGTAGCCAACGAGTTGTGCTCGAGATAGGCGCTGCTGCAGTAGTAGCTTGGTTCATAATGTTTTCTCCATTGGACCGTTTAAGTCTGTGTTTGGTCTGTTTGTTTAATCTGAGCGTGATGTTAGAGGGGAAATATTTCAGTAATATTACATTTTGGTTTAGGTGCGACTTTTTTGTGATGATTTACTCTTTAAATATTCCAATTGCTAATGTGGTTGTTTTAAGTTGTTGTTTTAAATTGTTTTTTAATGGAAATTCTATAGGTGATATAGATCTTAAAAGTTAGAAAAAAATTGAAAATAATCGATGAAATATTACATTATGAAATCAGACACTTCGAAAAAATAAGTGGTAAATCTATGTTTGGTTAGGTTTTTCCGAGTTTGTTGAGTGGCGGTGTCATATTTGATATAAAAGGGTATCTACTCTTTTATTACGGCACATCTATGTCGCATCTCAACTACAACCATCTGTATTACTTCTGGATGGTTTGCAAGCAAGGCTCTGTTACTAAAGCTGCAGAAGCCCTATTCCTAACACCACAAACGGTAACGGGGCAGATAAAAGCCTTAGAAGAACGCATGGATGGCAAGTTGACCAAGCGTAATGGCCGAAGTGTTGAGCCTACAGAGCTTGGGCAACTGGTCTTTAAATATGCCGATCGTATGTTTGGCCTGAGTTACGAGATGCTGGACATCGTGAATTACAGCCAGCACTCCAATATTCTGTTTGATGTTGGCGTCGCGGATGCGCTCTCTAAAAGACTCGTCAGTAAGATACTGATGTCGACCATCCCTCCAGATAACAGCATTCACTTGCGCTGTTTTGAATCGACCCATGAAATGCTACTTGAGCAACTCTCTCAACATAAGCTCGATATGATTTTGTCTGACTGTCCGGTGGACTCTAGTCAAAGCCCGGGCCTGTTCAGTAAAAAGCTGGGTGAAAGTGGAATGAGCTTTTTTAGTTCAGGTCAGGTTGAAGGGGTTAATTTCCCTGCTGTATTGGAGCAAAGAAAGCTTTTGATCCCTGGCAGCCGAACCTCAATGGGTCGTAAAGTGCTGCAATGGTTTGATAGACAAGGGCTTAAGCCAGATATTTTAGGTGAGTTTGATGATGCCGCATTGATGAAGGCTTTTGCTCGTTACCATCATGACGTAATATTTTTAGCACCGACGCTTTATATGTCTGAAGTGGAAGACGACACATCACTGCAACTATTAGGCGGTATTGAAGAGTTAAAAGAGGAGTACTACGTCATATTTGCTGAGAGGATGATCCAACATCCAGCAGTAAAAAACGTATGTGACGCAGATTTTAGCAAATTGTTCGAGTGAGATAGTTTGTTAATGAATTGATATCGATTATCATAACTCCGCAATATGCCGGAAATACTGATAGCCCGTAGTTGGCGTAAAGGTTGTAGGGAGCCAAACTATGAACTTAAAAGAGATGGAGAAGAACTCAGCACAAGCTGTGATTCTACTCAAAGCCATGGCTAACGAGCGTCGCTTACAGATTTTGTGCCTATTACATGGCACTGAACTGTCGGTTGGGGAGTTGTGTGGCAAGTTGGAACTGAGTCAGTCTGCTTTATCTCAACATCTTGCTTGGTTGAGAAGAGATGGTTTGGTCGAAACTCGCAAAGAAGCTCAAACTGTGTATTACACATTGAGTAGTGAAGAAGTAAAAGCGATGATTAACCTACTGCATGGTATTTACTGCAAGTAGCTTATTGCTGGTGGGAGGGGGATTTTTTATCAGCGATAGAATGACACAAGGAAGTGTTAGCATTTCACATTGAACGTTAGTGTTTACCTATCTATCTACGTACCAATTTGCTTCTCTATTTATTTTTCTGATTGTTTGTTTTATCTATCTGCTTAAATTGTTTATCGGTCAGAAAAACGGCTGTTAGCACGTAAAATAAAAGCGTTACTCAAAATTTAGATATAAAAAAACCGGCCTAGGCCGGTTTTTTTCGTTTTGCGTTGTAATCAAATTTCTATTAAAGAGCTTTGATTGCAGCAGCGAAACGAGACTTATGACGTGCAGCTTTATTCTTATGAATAAGGCCTTTAGTCGCCATACGGTCAAGAAGTGGTGTAACTTCTACAAGAGCAGCAGTTGCAGCTTCTTTATCACCAGCTGCGATAGCTGCGATAGTCTTTTTCATGTAAGTGCGCATCATAGAACGACGGCTAGCATTGTGCTGGCGACGTTTCTCAGCTTGGATAGCGCGCTTCTTAGCAGATTTACTGTTTGCCAAGGGTCTAACTCCCAAAAACTTAGTTCGGTGACAATTTAAGGGCGAGGACTATCCCTCATTAGCGCTTAATTGTCAAATGATTTGTGCAAAAACCAATCGTAGCCAAACAAACTTTGGTATGGAAAGGTCATCGCGGTTAAGATGGCGGGGATTCTAACAGCATTTTTAGACCAATGCTAATAAATATGCTTCTTAGGACAGGATAGTATTTATCCTCGCTTGAAAGTAATCAACCAGTGTCAGAGGTTTCTGTGAGTAAACGACTATTAAAGTCAGGCCTGATTGTCAGCGCAATGACTTTTGTTTCCCGTGTATTGGGGCTAGTACGTGATGTAGTAGTAGCAAATTTGATGGGGGCAGGAGCGAGTGCCGACGTATTTTTCTTCGCTAATAAAATTCCTAATTTCTTACGTCGACTTTTTGCAGAAGGTGCGTTTTCTCAAGCGTTTGTTCCTGTATTAACGGAATATCACGCCGCAGGTGATAAAGATAAGACACGAGATTTAATTGCTAAGGTGTCGGGGACGCTCGGGGTTTTAGTTTCTATTGTCACCGTCATCGGGGTATTGGGCTCTGGCGTGATCACCGCGATGTTTGGTGCGGGTTGGTTTATCGACTGGCTAAATGATGGCCCATCAGCACCCAAATTTGAGCTAGCGAGCTTTATGCTCAAGATTACCTTTCCTTATTTATGGTTTATCACCTTCGTCGCTTTATCTGGTGCCATTCTTAATACATTAGGTAAATTTGCGGTCTCTTCTTTTACTCCTGTGTTCTTGAACGTGATGATCATAGGCGCTGCATGGTTTATCTCACCTAATTTAGAACAACCAGAAATTGGTTTGGCTATTGGTGTGTTTCTTGGTGGCTTAGTCCAATTCCTTTTCCAAATGCCTTTCTTGATCAAAGCGGGTGTGTTGGTTAAGCCGAAGTGGGGATGGAGAGACCCGGGTGTGGTTAAGATCCGCACATTAATGATCCCTGCTCTGTTCGGTGTATCGGTCAGCCAAATCAACTTATTGTTTGATACCTTTATTGCCAGCTTCCTCGCAACAGGCTCTATCAGTTGGTTGTACTACTCAGACCGACTGCTTGAATTTCCTCTCGGTTTATTCGGTATCGCGATTGCGACTGTGATTCTTCCTGCTTTGTCTCGTAAACACGTAGATGCTCAAGGGGAAGGGTTTGCGCATACCATGGATTGGGGCGTGCGCATGGTGTTGCTGCTTGGTATTCCTGCGATGTTAGGTCTTATCGTTTTAGCTAAACCCATGTTGATGGTGCTATTTATGCGTGGTGAGTTCTCTCCACACGATGTACAGCAAGCATCGATGTCATTGGTAGCTTACGCATCAGGCTTGCTTAATTTCATGCTGATTAAAGTTTTAGCTCCGGGCTATTACTCTCGCCAAGATACCAAAACACCGGTTAAGTACGGCATTATCGCTATGGTGACCAATATGGTGTTTAACGCGATCTTTGCTTATTTTTATGGCTATGTGGGTTTGGCGATTGCGACGGCACTGTCTGCCTTTGTGAATATGGCCTTGTTATATCGAGGATTGCACCTTGCGGGTGTGTATCAATTAACTAAGACAACCTTGTTGTTCAGTGCCAAATTAATTATCTCAGGTGTGGTGATGGTAGCGGCTATTTTATGGCAGCTGGATAATATGCAACATTGGCTTGAATGGAGCTTTAGCCAGAGAGCGCTGACATTAACTGGCTTGATTGGACTTGGTGGCTTTGTTTATATTGTTTCGGTACTGATTTTAGGTATCCGAGTAAAACATTTAAAAGCAGCGACAGATTAATACTGATTAGTATATAATCCGTCGGTTTCACACAATAAATGATGCAAATAACAGGTTTTAGCTGATCATAATGGAACTGATCCGAGGTATACACAATATTAAAGCGCAGCATCATGGCTGTGTATTAACCATAGGTAACTTCGATGGTGTTCATTTAGGACATCAAGAGGTTTTGAGTCAGGTTTCTAAACAAGCTGCAGCATTAGGGCTACCTTCTGTTGTTATGACGTTTGAGCCGCAGCCTATGGAGCTGTTTGCCCGAGATAGAGCGCCAGCACGTTTAACTCGTTTACGAGACAAATACGTGCAACTGAGTAAGCTAGATATCAGTCGCTTATTGTGTGTTAATTTTAATCAGTATTTTGCAAGTTTATCCGCGGAAGCATTCATTAAGGATCTTTTGGTTGATAAGCTTGGTGTGAAGTTCTTGGTGGTTGGTGACGATTTTTGCTTTGGTAAAGGTCGTACCGGTAATTTCGCTATGCTCAAAGAGGCGGGCGAGAAGTACGGTTTTGAGGTGGTCAGCACCCAAAGCTATTGCTTAAACCAATTACGAGTAAGCAGTACTGAGATACGAAATGCATTAGCGGTCGATGACTTGGCTGCAAGTGCTACCATGTTAGGACGTGATTACAGTATTAGTGGTCGAGTGTCCCATGGTCGAAAACTAGGGAGAACTATCGGTTTCCCTACCGCTAATATTCCATTAAAGCGTTGTGTTTCTCCTGTATCGGGAGTGTATGTTGTTGAAGCTTTGGATATCGACGGTGTTCCTGTCGGTGGCGTTGCTAATATTGGACAACGACCAACAGTTAATGGGGTAAGGCAGCAATTGGAAGTGCATTTTTTTGACTTTAAAGCCAATTTATATGGTAAACAGTTAGAAGTACGACTTTTGCACAAACTGCGCGACGAGATAAAATTTGAATCGTTCGACGCACTAAAGAATCAAATAGAATTGGATGCTGAAGCCGCAAGGGTGTGGCTGCTTCAGCTAAAGAATTAATCGGATGATTCCACCGATTAACATAATGTCTAACTTCGCCCAATATAACGGAATTAAGAATCGATGAGTGATTATAAAGATACCCTGAACTTACCAGAAACAGGGTTCCCAATGCGCGGCAATCTGGCAAATCGTGAGCCAGAAATGCTGAAGCGTTGGTACAAAGAAGATCTTTACGGCGAAATCCGTAAGGCAAAGAAAGGTAAAAAATCTTTCGTACTGCATGATGGCCCTCCATACGCGAACGGCGATATTCACATTGGCCACGCGCTGAATAAGATTCTTAAAGACATTATTATCAAATCTAAGACCCTTTCTGGTTTTGATGCACCGTACATCCCTGGTTGGGACTGTCACGGTCTTCCAATCGAGCTAATGGTTGAGAAGAAGAAAGGTAAGCCTGGTCAGAAGATTTCGGCGGCTGAATTCCGCGAAGAGTGTCGAAAGTACGCTGCGGGTCAAGTTGAAGGTCAGAAAGAGAGCTTCAAACGTCTTGGCATCATGGGCGAGTGGGACAAACCTTATCGCACTATGGATTTTGGCACAGAAGCGAACATCATTCGTTCTCTTGGCAAAATCGCAGACAAAGGTCACCTTCTTAAAGGTTTCAAACCCGTTCACTGGTGTACTGATTGTGGTTCTGCTCTGGCTGAAGCTGAAGTTGAATACAAAGATAAAGTTTCTCCATCTATCGATGTGAAATTTACAGCAGCTGACGAAGCGGCGCTTCTAGAGAAATTTACTCTAGCTGAAGGTCATGCGGGTCAAGGCGAAATTTCTATCGTTATCTGGACAACAACACCATGGACTCTGCCTGCTAACCGCGCAGTATGTCTACGTGATGATCTTGAATACGTGCTTATCCAAGTTGAAGCGAATGGCGACCAGCCTGCTCAACGTATCGTTGTTGCTTCTGAACTAGCAAAAGACGTAATGGATCGTGCAGGTATCGAGCACTTCCACAACCTTGGTTTTGCTACAGGTGCTGATCTTGAGCTTTCTCAGTTCAACCACCCGTTCTACGACTTTACTGTTCCTGCAGTTCTTGGCGATCACGTAACAACAGATTCAGGTACTGGTGTGGTTCACACTGCGCCTGGTCACGGTCAAGAAGATTTCGTGGTTGGTAAAAAGTACAACCTAGAAATCGCTAACCCAGTTGGTTCTAACGGCGTTTACCTGCCAGATACAGAGCTATTTGCTGGTCAGCACGTATTCAAAGCGAACGACTCTGTTTTAGAAGTTCTAAAAGAGAAAGGTGCACTTCTGCATCACCACGCTTACGAGCACAGCTACCCACACTGTTGGAGACACAAAACTCCAATCATCTTCCGCGCAACACCACAATGGTTCATCTCTATGGATCAAGCTGGCCTACGTGCTAAAGCACTAGAGTCAATCAAGAGTGTTGAGTGGTTGCCTGAATGGGGTCAAAGCCGTATCGAAGGCATGGTTGAAGGTCGTCCTGAGTGGTGTATCTCTCGTCAACGTACTTGGGGTGTGCCAATTGCTTTGTTTGTTCATAAAGAAACAGCAGAACTTCACCCAGAAAGCCCAGCGCTTATTGAAAAAGTTGCGAAGCTAGTTGAAGAGAAAGGCATTCAAGCTTGGTGGGATGTAGACGCTGCTGAACTTATGGGCGCAGAAGACGCTGATAAGTACGAAAAAGTAATGGATACGTTAGACGTATGGTTCGACTCAGGTGTTACGCACTTCTCTGTTGTTGATTCTCGTGAAGAGTACAACTTCCCGAACGAAGAGCGCACTCACAGTGCTGATCTTTACCTTGAAGGTTCAGACCAACACCGTGGTTGGTTCCAGTCTTCTCTAATTTCATCTATCGCGATGAAAGACGAAGCACCGTACAAGCAAGTACTAACGCACGGTTTCGTAGTGGATGGTAACGGCCGTAAGATGTCTAAATCTATCGGTAACGTTGTTGCTCCTAAAGACGTAACCAACAAGCTAGGTGCAGATATCCTGCGTCTATGGGTTGCTTCTACAGACTACACGGGTGAAGTTGCGGTTTCTGATGAAATCCTGAAGCGTTCAGCGGATGCTTACCGTCGTATTCGTAACACGGCTCGTTTCTTCCTAGCGAACTTGAACGGTTTCAACCCTGAAACTGACCTAGTTCCTGCTGAAGAGATGGTTGCACTTGATCGCTGGGCTGTTGGCCGTGCTCAAGCTGCACAAGAAGAGATTGTTAAAGCATACGGCGAGTACAACACTCACGGTGTGACTCAACGTCTAATGCAGTTCTGTTCTATCGAAATGGGTTCTTTCTACCTAGACGTAATCAAAGACCGTCAGTACACAGCGAAGCAGGGCAGCCATGCTCAACGTAGCTGTCAAACGGCGCTTTACTACATCGTAGAAGCTCTAGTTCGTTGGATGGCACCTATCATGTCGTTCACTGCAGATGAAATTTGGAACGAAATGCCAAGCTCTTTACCAACTGGAGAGCAGCGCGACACGTTCGTATTCACAGGTGAGTGGTTCGAAGGTCTATTTGGTCTTGCAGAAGGCGAAGAGCTAAGCAACGAATTCTGGACTGAAATCCAGTCTGTTCGTGGCGCAGTGAACAAGCTTCTTGAAGATGCTCGTAAAGAGAAAACGATCGGTGGTGCACTGCAAGCTGAAGTTACTCTATACGCTGACGATGCACTAGCGGCTAAAATCAACAAGCTAGAAGATGAGCTACGTTTCGTACTTATCACCTCTGCAGCTGTTGTTAAGCCACTGAGCGAGAAGTCTGATGCAGCGCAAGCGACAGACGTTGCTGGTCTATTCGTTGAAGTTGCGGCTACTGAAGCTGAGAAGTGTGACCGTTGCTGGCACCACACTCCAGATGTAGGCACTATCGAAGGTCACGAGAAAGTTTGTGGTCGTTGTGTGTCGAACATCGACGGTGAAGGCGAAGTGCGTAAGTTCGCATAACGACTCAGAGAAAGACTGAACTTTTTGTAAAAATCATAGCCCCAGTATCAACTGGGGTTATTTTTAGTTATAGGAAATGTGTTTAACCAAGTTGGTAATCAAGGTCACGTAAGGTGACTAACAATGAATACCAACTTCGTAAATACTAGGAATAGAAATGAGTGAAGTTTCGTTAAAACAATCCGGTGTACGTTGGTTATGGCTGGCTCTATTGGTCTTCTTGGCTGATATCGGCATTAAACTCTTTGTCATGGACAATATGGGTTATGGTTGGGCAAACCGTATTGAGGTGCTGCCATTCTTTAACTTTTTGTACGTGCATAACTACGGTGCAGCGTTTAGCTTCTTGAGTGATCAAAGTGGTTGGCAGCGTTGGTTATTTACGGGTATCGCATTTGCGGTAACAGGTATGCTGACGTACTGGATGAGCAAACTACCAGCAACAGAGAAGTGGAATAACATTGCTTATGCGATCATCATTGGTGGTGCAGTAGGTAATGTGTTTGACCGAGTCGTACATGGCTTTGTTGTCGATTACTTAGACTTCTACTGGGGCACTTACCACTGGCCTGCATTTAACTTAGCGGATATGGGAATCTGTATCGGTGCTGCGATGATCATCTTAGATGGTTTCCGTAAGAAAGACGAAAGCAAATAGCTTGCTTCAAAGTCAGTCTATGACTCACAGAATAGAATAGCCCTAAGCGCTGTCGGTTGATTCCGGTGGCGCTTTTTTTTATGCTTCAGTCAACAAGGAAGCAAAGCAAAATGCATCCTCAAATAATAAAGAAGTCTAAGGAAAGTAACGTGGCAGCAATTAAAAATGATTCAGCAGTAACCCTACATTTTACGATTAAGATGAAGGATGGTTCAGTTGCCGATAGCACCGAAAATATGGGCAAACCGGCGAAGTTCGTGATGGGAGATGGTAGCCTAAGCGAGAACTTTGAAGCGTGCTTACTTGGGCTTGAAGCCGGTACTGAAAAGTCTATCGACCTGAAAGCGGAAGATGCATTTGGTATGCCGAATCCAGATCATATCCATCACATGGACCGTGCTAAATTTGTTGGCGACTCTGAGGTTGAAGTGGGCACTATCATGGCATTTTCTGGTCCAGACGGCATGGAAATCCCAGGTATTATCACTGAGATCGCTGGCGATTCAGTGACGGTTGATTTTAATCACCCACTCGCTGGTCAAGACGTTAGCTTTGACGTCAATATCTTAACGGTAGAATAACTCTCTTAACGTTAGAATAGCTGTCTTCACGCTAGAATAAGATAGCCTTACAGCTGTGATCTCACCCAGAGCTTCACTGTCTAGACGCTTCACTGTAGAATGCGAACCTCGCTGACGGCGAACTCTATAGAAGCAACCTTAGTACCGCGGTAAATGATGAGCAATGAAATGAAAATAATGTTAGCTAACCCTCGTGGCTTTTGTGCCGGTGTCGATCGTGCGATCAGCATCGTAGAGCGTGCACTCGAAATGTATCAGCCACCGATCTATGTTCGCCATGAAGTGGTACACAACCGCTTTGTTGTTGAGGGGCTCAAGCAGCGTGGTGCTATTTTTGTCGAAGAACTGAGTGAGGTGCCAGACGACAACATCGTGATCTTTTCGGCTCACGGTGTTTCTCAAGCGGTTCGTAAAGAAGCGAAAGAGCGTGAGTTAACGGTATTTGATGCGACGTGTCCTTTAGTGACTAAAGTTCATATGGAGGTTGCTCGTGCGAGCCGCAAACATATGGAAGTGGTACTGATTGGCCACGCAGGTCATCCTGAAGTGGAAGGCACTATGGGTCAGTACGCGAGCCAAACGGGTGGTATGTACTTGGTTGAAAGACCAGAGGACGTACAGAACCTCGTGGTGAATGATCCAAGTAACCTGCACTATGTTAGCCAAACTACGCTATCAGTAGATGAAACTGCAGATGTGATTGAAGAGCTACGTCGAGTGTTCCCTGAGATTCAAGGCCCACGTAAAGACGACATCTGTTACGCGACTCAAAACCGTCAAGACGCTGTGCGTGAGATGGCTAATGACGTTGATGTGGTGATAGTGGTTGGTTCTAAGAACTCATCGAATTCAACTCGTCTAAAAGAGCTAGCTGAGAAACTAGGCACACCAGGCTACCTAACTGACTGTCCTGAAGACATTCAAACCGAGTGGGTTGAAGGGAAAAAGAAAATCGGTGTAACAGCCGGTGCTTCTGCTCCTGAAGAGCTGGTAAACCAAATTCTAGATCGTATTCGTGAGCTAGGTGCGACTGACGTTGAAGAGATTCAAGGTCGTGAAGAGAACATGTTCTTTGAAGTACCAAAAGAGCTACAGATTAAGCAAGTCGACTAATCTCTATTGATTGGTGACAAGATCGATGCGTAATACTATCGATTTGCAAACACTATTGATTTGTAAACAGCAGGAAGCCAACGTTGATACGTTGGCTTTTTTGATCGTGCTTTGGAACAAGGCGCCTAATTCTAACGCGTTACTGGAGACCGAGTTGCTCTTTTAAAGTCTTTAAATAACGACGACTCACCGGGACTTCAAAGCCAGTCAGGGTAATGATCTCTGCTAATCCATTTTCTAGCAGTTTGATCTCTTGGATCGATTTTATGTTGATCAAATACTGTCGATGACAGCGGATCAAATCGGTCTTTTCTTCCAAGATCTTTAGTGTTAACTGTGAGGTTGCGGTTTGCGATGAGCTACGAACATGCACACCACTGATATCGGAATAGGCGCACTCTACCGTTTGGCTTGCCATGATCACAATGCGGTTATGACCAATACATGGGATTTGCTCTAAGTGACAGGGAGCAATCGCTGAGATGTTCTGTTCTGGTGCTTTCTGATTTTGTTTGATGACCTTATTCAGGCGACAAACGCTCTTGTTTAATCGACAAGGCTCGACTGGCTTAAGTAGGTAATCAAAAGCGTTATCTTCAAAGGCTTGAATCGCATATTGGTCGTAGGCGGTGACGAATACCACGTAGGGCATGGTATCTGGGTCAAGCATGCTTAACAGCTCAATCCCAGTAACCTGCGGCATTTGGATATCCAAATACACGACATCAGGCTTGAGTAGGTTGATCTGTTTCAGTCCTTCGATCGCGTTACTCGCTTGGCCTATGATTTCCACTTCTCCGGTTTCGGTCAGCAGCTCAATCAGTTCTTCGCGAGCAAAAAGCTCATCATCGATAACTAGTGCCTTTAACATCCTACAATCTTCATCTTGGTTCTATCCCTGCTTGGTTCACGCTTATCTTTTAAATGTCTGCTTCTAAATGTTTCAACTCGGAGCGATCCGTCTCCGAAAATACCATTATTTGAGTATAGGTATGATAAAGCTCATTCGAGTAAATTGCTGTGGTTGAGATTCTATTTTTAGTGCTGAATCTTGTCCAAAGAAATTAGTGAGTCGTTTATCAACAATTTCCATCCCTAATCCTACATGATCTTGAGATGGCTTCTGATAATTACCTGCATTGTCTTCAACGGTTAACTTGAACCCACCCTCGAAAGCCTCGCTAGAGATCTTTACTTTACCGCCTTCCAACATATTAGATATCCCATGTTTAATGGCATTTTCAACCAGAGGTTGCAGGGTAAAGCTTGGCAATTGTGATTCAAACAGTTGTGGGTCTATATCCCATTCAATTTCTAAGCGGTCAGTAAAGCGCGCCTTTTCGATCGTCAGGTACGCATTAACGTGCGCGAGCTCGTCTTTAAGCTTAACGGTATTAATATTCTGTTTAAGGTTGCTTCTGAAGAAGTGAGACAGGTGCTGAATGAGCTCACGTGCTTTATCTGGATCACGACGTGTTACTGCGCTGATAGTATTAAGCGCATTGAACAAGAAGTGCGGGTTCACTTGAGCGTGCAGCAGTTTGATTTCTGCTTGTGTCAGTAGCGTTTGCTGCTGCTGGTAGTTGCTAAATAGGATCTGGCTCGACAGTAGTTGAGCGATACCTTCACCCATCGACATATTGATAGTTGAGAATAGTTTCAGCTTTGGCTCATAGAGCTTGATGGTGCCGACCACTTCGTTACCCGCGCGCAATGGAATAATCAACGCAGAACCCAATTTACAATCCTGCGACAAGGAGCATTGGTATGGGTTCTCTTTGCCATCAAGGTAGATGATGTCGTTCTGTTCCATCGAAGTGAGCGTGCTTTGCGATGAAATCGGGGTGTTCGGAATATGGTGTTCATCACCAATACCAACGAACGCGAGGATTTTCTCTCGGTCGGTAATCGCTACCGCTCCTACGTTGGTCTCTTCATAAACGATACGTACGATTTTTTGTGCGTTATCGGAATTGAACCCACCATGCAAAATACCCACCGAACGTTCGGCAATGGTCAGTGCGCGGCGTGAGAAGGTAGCCGAGTATTTCTCGAAGATGGTCTTTCTGTCTTGGATGATGCTCATGAACAGTGCTGCACCCACAGAGTTGGCAATGATCATTGGCGCGGCAATATCGGAAACAAGCGCGTAGGACTGCTCAAATGGTTTGGCGACTGCGAGCAGAATCAACATTTGAATAATTTCTGCAAATAGGGTGACAGAGAACACTACCAGCGGATTAAACAGCTGACTGGCTTTGTTCTTTCTGACTAAGTACACATGCAGCAGGCCACCAATCAAGCCTTCTGCTGTCGTTGAGATAGCACAAGCTAAGTCCGTAAATCCACCCAATGAATAGCGATGAATCCCGCCAGTAAAGCCGACCGCAAAGCCAACGACAGGGCCGCCAAACAGACCTCCCATTACCGCGCCCATCGCTCGCGTGTTGGCGATGGCATCATTGATTTGCAGTCCGAAATAGGTGCCCATAATACAGAATAGGGAGAACAGAACGTAGCAGCTGATCTTATGGCCTAAGCGTGAAGAGATGCTCAACAAAGGGAGAATCAGTGGGGTTTTACTCAGCATGTAAGCAATCACTAAGTAGACGCAGGTTTGTTGCAGCAGAGAGAGAATGAGTTCCATATTTTCACCTATTGAGACGCTTGTTAAGTGTAAAGCTCATTGCTTGGTAACGGTAGCTTTGCTTGTGTTTTAGTAGCCTATATTCGCTTCCCAGAGTCGAAAGCACTAACGCCTACAAACAATAAAGCCCATCACAGTGGACGGGCTTTAGTCTTAGGTTCCACGAATCACTGAGTGATTACGGGAGCAAGCGAAGTTGTGTTTGGCTGTTCTTTTATCTCTTTCTATGAAGATTGGTCTCTTGTTCCCAAGAGCCTTAAAGAACTAGGCTGTTTTGGTGACGCCTTTTGCTTCTTTCTCTTCTTCATCAGCTAGGTCGATATCGCCTTTGCCTTTTGAAATTTTAATAACGTAAGCCGCAACACCTAGCGCACTCACCACACCAATGATGGTTGAGATTTGCATTGGTAGACCGAAGCCCAGTTGGCTGTTGTTCAGGATGAATGTGATACACACAGACGTCATGAAGATAGCTGGAACAGTTGTTACCCAGTGCAGTTTGTTGTGGCGAAGTAGGTAAGCTGAAGCTGTCCACAGCATCATTACGGCTGTTGATTGGTTAGCAAAACCGAAGTAGCGCCAGATGATACCGAAATCAACTTGAGTCAGGATGCCACCGATAACGAACAGTGGTAACGCCATTAGTAGACGGTTACGCAGTGTTTTCTGTTCCATGTTGAAGTATTCAGCAAGGATAAGACGGCTTGAACGGAACGCTGTGTCACCAGAAGTGATTGGTAGGATAACCACGCCAAGGAAAGCAAGGATACCGCCAAATACACCCAGTAGACCAAATGAAGCGCTGTATACCACGTTACCTGGGCCGCCGTTTGCAATTGCGTCAGACAGAGACTCAACCGAACCGAAGAAAGACAGAGCAAGTGCACACCAGATTAGAGCGATGATGCCTTCACCAATCATTGCGCCGTAGAATACGAAGCGACCGTTCTTCTCGTTTTCCATACAACGCGCCATCAGAGGAGACTGAGTGGCGTGGAAGCCAGAGATAGCACCACATGCGATAGTGATGAAGAGAGCAGGCCAAAGTGGTAGGTCATTCGGGTTCATGTTGGTGAACATGTCGCTGATCTCAAAGCCCCCCATGATTTGGTGTTCGTCAGATAGACCAATCGCAGTGATTAGGCCAACAGACATAAAGATAAGCAGTGCACCGAACAGTGGGTAGAAGCGACCAATGATTTTATCGACAGGGACAATCGTTGCGATGATGTAGTAAGCAAAGATGATAACAACCATCGTAGTTACAGACATCGCGAAATCAGTTTGGTCGTTCACTAGGTTAGTGATCATACCTGCTGGAGCAGATACGAATACCACACCAACAAGAAGCAGTAAAACAATGGCAAAGATGTTCATAAAGTGTTTTGCGCCATTGCCTAGGTAACGTCCAGTGATGGTTGGAACCGAAGCTCCGCCATTACGGATAGATAACATACCTGAGAAGTAGTCGTGTACTGCACCTGCGAAGATACAACCTAGAACGATCCAAAGCATTGCTGCTGGACCATAAAGGGCACCCATGATAGGGCCGAAGATTGGACCTACACCTGCGATGTTAAGCAGCTGAACTAGGTAAACCTTTGGTGTCGACATTGGAACGTAGTCCACGCCATCTTGCTTAGTGTGAGCAGGTGTTTGGCGTTTTTCATTGATACCGAAAATCTTCTCGATAAAGGTACCGTAAATAAAGTAGCCACCAATGAGTGCTGCGACACAGGTAAGAAACCACATCATAATTTGTTATCCCTGAATGTATTAATTAAGTCAGGGTGTATATTAAAGGAGTCGCTGAGAAGAAACTTCCGCTACGAGAGTGAGTGGTCGAATAGCCAATTTAGCGGTGTTATAACTGATTTAGTGGTTTGTTCACTGTGCTGAGTGGCCGATATTTCTATCGAGAGGCCTATTAGCTCTATAGAGAGGTTGTTTGAGTTGGCTTAACGGCGACTATTGATTCTGAGTGGTCGGAATGAACCTAAAGTGGCGAACATTAGACAATAAGTGGACATCGATAGGCGTTCAGCGGAGAATCACCACAAAGGCAGCGCTTCGTCAGAAAGTGGTGAAGTAACAATATAAAGGATTGAAATGAAAAAAATAATCGTACTATTCGCCGTGGCATTTAGCCTTGCAGGATGCAGCGCCAATGTTCAAGATTTAGCCGCTGAGGGCAATTGGCAAGAGATTGGCTATCGTGATGGTATCAAAGGCCACACTCAGCGTTCGTATTCAGAGATGACTGAGCTTGGCGCAGTCGATCAAGCGAGTTACACAGAAGGTTATCACCTAGGTGTGACTGAATATTGTAATCCGAACCATGCTTATCAGATTGGTTTATCTGGTCAGGTGTATGAAGGCGTGTGTTCTGGTACGGAAGACGCTCAACGTTTCCGTATGGAATGGCAACGCGGCTGGGACGAGTTCTCAAACGACTACTAAGCCCAAGCTAGCGATGAAAAATTAAAACTAAAAAAGACCAGTACCGCGTGTGTACTGGTCTTTTTGTCGGTAGCCGGAGTAACACTCAACAGCAGAGTCTAGGTTACTGGTTATTCTCTACAGCTTTTCTTAAAAAGCCGTTTTGCTTATCAAGCTGAGCCTTGGCTAACTCTAAATCTAGCCCTGTTAGAATCATCAAAATAGATAACTTCACATCGTAATCAGTCGCTTTAAGTGTCGACACCGCCAGTGCTTTATCGCACTCCGTTGCTTGGATAACGATACGAGCGGCGCGGGCAACCAACTTTTCATTGGTCGCTTTTACGTCGACCATAAGGTTTTGGTAGCTCTTACCAATGCGAATCATGCTGGCAGTGGTCAGCATATTAAGCACCAGCTTTTGTGCTGTACCTGATTTGAGTCGTGTTGAACCAGTCAATGCTTCTGGGCCAACCACCGGGCTAATTGCGATTTGAGCGATTTCAGCAATTGGAGAGTCAGGGTTACAAGATAATGCAACCGTTACTGCGCCAAGCTGATTGGCATAGTTGAGTGCACCAATCACGTAAGGTGTGCGACCGCTCGCAGCAATACCTACCACGACATCATTTTCTGAAAACTGAATCGCTTTCAGATCTTCAATGCCGAGAGTTAGCGAGTCTTCTGCACCTTCTTTGGCTTTTAAAATCGCCTCTGGTCCGCCTGCAATTAAGCCGATAACCATTTTGTCCGAAACACCGAAAGTCGGTGGGCATTCTGAGGCGTCTAACACACCTAATCGACCACTGGTGCCTGCGCCCATATAAATCAGTCGACCACCGTTTTGAAAGGCATGAGCAATTTTATCGACCGCTTTCGCGATCTGTGGCAGTTCCGCTTCAATCGCCAGTGGGACTTGTTTGTCTTGTTGGTTAATCTTTTCAACCACTTCGAGAGAGGTGAGCAGATCAATATCCATAGTGTCAGGGTTTCTCCCCTCCGAAACGAGGTGCGAGAGCGCTGATATGAGAGCGTCGTTACTCATAATGATCCTTAAATGGTGATTCTAAAATTATGGTTCTAAAGTTGTTTAGTCAGCTCGATAGAGAACGCCTAGAGAGGCCGCTCTGCTTGCGCCAGTCACTTCTGGTAAATTGCTTGGCAGTTTATGAACATGACGCTGAGCAAGCCACGCAAAGGCCATTGCTTCCATGTAATCGGCATCCACGCCTTTACTGGTGGTTGAGTCAACCTCCCAACTTGGAAGCAGTTCAGACAGTCTCTTCATCAACAATGGGTTTCTTGTACCACCGCCACACACATACAGTGCAGGCTGGTTACCCAAGCGATAAGTCTCCACTTCATTGGCTATCGTCAATGCGGTGTATTCACAAAGCGTGCGCTGAACATCTTCTGCTGCAAGATCTTTAAATTCTGTTAATTGTTGCTCTAGCCACGGTAGATTAAACAGTTCTCTACCAGTACTTTTCGGTGGTATTTGAGATAGATAAGATTCATTTAACAACTGTTCGAGAAAGGCTTGATTGAGTTGACCTTTAAGCGCAAATTGCGCATCACGGTCAAACTTCTCACCCGTGTGTTTATCAACCCAAGCGTCCATCAACATATTGCCCGGGCCTGTATCATAACCAAGCGTTGGCTGATTAGGGCGCAGCACTGAAATATTCGAGATACCACCAATATTCAACACCACAACCGAGCTGTCTTGCGGCTGGAAAATCGTATGGTGGAAGGCGGGGACTAATGGCGCACCTTGTCCGCCTAATGCCATGTCTTTACGTCGAAAATCGGCAACCGTTTGAATCTGTGTTTTAGCGGCAATGATGTTGGCATCACCCAACTGCATGGTAAATGGCGAATCGCCTGTTGGCTGGTGGAACACTGTTTGACCATGATTACCTATCGCAGTTACAGAAGGTGCTGGTGTGCCTGACTTTTCGAGAAGTTGCAGAACCGCATCAGCAAATAGATGGCCAAGCTGGTGGTCGAGTTCGCCAATGGCAATCAAATCGGTTTTCTGACCAATACAAACTTCAAGCAGACGCGCTTTGAGGTCGTCAGGCATTGGGAACTCATCATGAGCAAGCAATGTGATGCGCGTATCTTCAATCGACACTAAGGCCGTATCAACACCGTCCATACTCGTCCCTGACATCACACCGATATACAGTTCTTTATGATCCATTCCTAAGCTCTTGCACTGCATTCTTAAAGTCTTCCACAGATTGGTTTAAAAACATTGTAAAGCAAATTTAAAGAGAATAACCTCGGGAAGTTTATGAAATTAGGTTTAATAAGGGATAAATATGGGACCGTTGTGGGTTGATGTTGCAGGCTACGAACTGACTGCGGAAGACAAAGAAATTTTAGAGCACCCAACTGTTGGTGGTCTCATCTTATTTGCTCGAAACTACCACGATAGCAAACAGTTATCGGCGTTAAACAAAGAAATTCGCAAGGTAGCGAAACGTCCTATTTTGATTGGTGTCGATCAAGAAGGTGGCCGAGTTCAGCGCTTCCGCGATGGCTTTTCAATTATCCCAGCTGCTCAAGAATTCGCGACTAAGAATAATGGCGAACAGTTAGCAGAACAAGCGGGTTGGTTGATGGCGGCAGAATTGATTGCCCATGATATCGATCTGAGCTTTGCGCCAGTATTAGACAAAGGCCACGAGTGTAAAGCGATTGGTAGCCGAGCGTTTGGTGAAGATATTGATACCATTGTTCGTCATAGCAGCGCTTTCATCAAAGGCATGAAGTCGGTTGGCATGGCGACGACAGGCAAGCACTTCCCTGGACATGGTGGCGTGATTGCTGACTCACACTTAGAGACGCCATATGACCCTAGAGACGACATCTTTGAAACAGACATGGCAATCTTCAAGGCGCAAATTGAAGCTGGAATATTGGATGCCATGATGCCAGCTCACGTGGTTTTCTCTCACTATGATGATCAACCTGCGAGCGGTTCACAGTATTGGCTGCAGAAAGTATTGAAGCAGCAGCTTGGGTTTAAAGGCTTGGTGTTCTCTGATGATTTAACGATGGAAGGCGCTGCCATAATGGGTGGACCAGCCGACAGAGCGAAAGCGGCCTTGAATGCAGGTTGTGACATGGTGTTGATGTGTAATAAACGAGATGCACAAATTGAAGCTCTGGATAACTTAGCGATTCAAGAGGTGCCTTTAGCCAACTCATTGCTTAAAAAACACAGCTTTGATTTGTCGACACTTCACTCGGATGCTAGGTGGAAAGGGACCTCAGAGACGATTAAGCGAATGCTAGGCAGTGAGTGATAAATAAACACATAATAATTTTAGATAAGGCGATATGATAAATATCGCCTTTTTTGTATGGTGCGCCGAGCATGGC
>NZ_JBFRPB010000075.1:0-4876 GCF_041471785.1 Vibrio sp. 10N.261.51.C6
CTCGGCGCACCATAAAAAAACCGCTCAACGTTAGAGCGGTTTTAGATGTCCATAGCTTTAGCTTTAAGCTATTTCACAGAGGTCGTCAAAAATTGTACGAAGCGCCCAGAGTTACTGTGCTAAACGCTACATCACGGCTTGCCAGTCTATTACCATTCGGGCCGAAGAATTCGATATTTACTGCATCTGCTTGTGAGATTAAACGTAAGGTTAGGCTTTCTACTGGCGTGTATTCAACACCTATACCAAAATGGAAGCCTAATTACGCGCAGCTAGACAATCAAAGATATTGCAATAGATGCCATGATCACGCCAACGACAAATTCCAACACCTTCCACGCTCTCGGGTTCTTAAACATTGGAGCCAAGAAGCGAGCTCCATATCCAAGTGAAAAGAAGAACACGAATGACGCCGATACCGCCCCAGCGCCAAACAACATTTGATCCGGTTGATATTGAGTTGAGATAGACCCCAGCAATACCACAGTATCCAAATACACATGCGGGTTAAGCCAAGTGAACGCCAAACACATCGCAATCGCTTTGGTTAATGAGTCTTTAGTTTCTGCCGTGGCTTCTAAGGCGTGGTTTTCGGTAAATGCTGATCGGAAGCTTAAGAATGAATAGACACCCAAAAAGATAGCGCCACCCTAATTTTTCAGCTTATGCTGCAGGCAAATATGTCCGCCAACGCACTCTATACCGACCTATCCGGTTACTATGATTTAATGTGTGTAGATATTGACTACCAAGCGCAAAGTAACTGCGTACGTAGACTCCATCAAATCTTTGGAAATGAAGGAAAAACACACCTCGACTTAGCTTGTGGCACTGGCCCACACGTTCGTCATTTTATTGATTTCGGTTACCAAAGTGGTGGCCTAGATCTTAACAAGCCGATGTTAGATATCGCAGAAGTTCGCTGCCCGGAAGCCAAGTTCTCAGTACAAAACATGAGTAATTTTGAGGTCACGGAACCACTCGATCTTATCACTTGCTTCCTGTATTCCATCCATTACAACGATGGCCTTGAGAAACTTAAAAAGTGTATTGAAAGTGTGCATCGTGCGTTAAAGCCAGAAGGTATTTTCTGTTTTAACGTGGTTGATAAAGACAAGATCAGCAACGACCTGTTTGTTAGACACACAACAAACCAAGACAAAGACGATTTCACGTTCCGTTCTGGTTGGTATTACTCTGGTCAGGGTGATAAGCAAGCGCTAAAGCTTAGCATCGAAAAGACGACTGCTGGTGAAACTCAAGTGTGGAATGATGAACACCCAATGGTGGCATTCTCGTTTAAAGAGTTAATCGAGATATTGAAGCCCTACTTCGAGGTTAATATCTTCGAGCACGATTACGACAAGCTGATTCCTTGGGATACTCAGTCCGGTAATGCGCTGATCACATGTGTCAAAATCTAGATTAATAGATAAACGGCAAATTAAACCAAATCTATAGATCAAAAAAGAACCCACACTCGCCATTCTCCTTTTAGAGCATCAGCCAGTGTGGGTTCTTTTGTATCAAGCTATCAGTTACTGAACTCTAAATTAGAAGTCCGCTGTCATACCTACGTAGTAAGTACGTGGCTCTTCAACATAGCCCATGCTCTCTAGCTCTTGTGATACAGCTTCGTCAGTTAAGTTCGTGATACCTGCACGTAGTCGTACTGAAGCATTCACGTTGTAGATAGCACCTAGGTTCAGCGTTGTGTAAGCGTCTTGAGTTAGATCGCTTTCGATCTGACGTTCACCACGGTAACGCGCACTCACGAAGGTACTTAGATCGTAAGTTGGGCTCCAGTTCAGTTTAACTAAACCCGAATGCTTGTAACGCTCAAGTAATTCGTCACCAGTAGACTTATCTTCAGTGTCTAAGAATGTGTAATTACCAGACACACCCCATTCATCAGTAATTTGGAATTGGCCTGTAAGCTCAACACCTTGAACTACAGCCTCTGATACGTTTGTATAAGTACGCTTACCATTCACATAGCCAGTTGAGCTTGAACTATCAGCGCAACCTTTACCCGATTCAAACACTCCGCCGTTCTCACAATAGGTATCATCACGATCAATTAGGTCGTTGATTTCATTTCGGAATAAGGCACCTTCAACATTCCAACGAGGTTGGCTATAAATCGCAGCGATCTCATAGTTCAAGCTGGTTTCGGGCTTAAGATCTTCATTACCATGTAAATCACATACGCCTTTACAGCTATTAACTGTGTAGTCTGTCTGATTTTGAGTCAATGTTGGTGCTTTAAATGCTTTACCCACACCACCCTTGATGATCAGGTCATTCGTTGTTTGATGAACCAAGTACACACGTGGGCTGAACTCTTCACCGTATAGTTCATGCTTATCTAAACGACCACCAATGGTTGCCGTTAGTTGATCCGTCATTAACCATTGGTCTTGAACAAATAACGCACCTTGATAAGCTTCAGATGTACCATTGACTAAGTTTTCTTTGTTGGTTAATTCACTCAACTGGTAGTCCATACCAAACGTTACGGTGTGACTATCACCAAGATAAGTGGTCGCCGAAGCTTCAACAATTTGAGTCAGCTCTTCGATGTCACTGCTATAGTTAGTATCTGAGTCCGCAGCATCATTATCTGTCACATTTTCACGTGAATAACGTACTTGCGTGTCACCCCAGCTCCAAAAACCACTATGTGTGATCGCTTGGCTCTGACGTACAACACGTGTGTCAGACTCAATCACAGATGATACGTTTTCCGCAGATGACTCACGTTCGTCGTCACTGTAACCAAAATCGAAATCAATGGTTTGGTTGTCTGTTGCATTCCATGTCAGGCTCGCGAGTAAGCTTAATGTCTCTCTTTCTTCTAACGCAGTAATGTCTGAACGATCGTAACCAGAGCTATGCGTACCAGAATAGGGTTGCCAAGCATCACGGCTAGTTTGGTTAACAGATAGGCGAGCAAACAACTCGTCTTCAATTAACGCGCCCGATGTTGTGAAGCCCATCGAGTACTCTTCTCCACCATCACCGTCTAACGGAGATGAAGTGTCCATGCTTAACGTAGAGCTCCAATCATTTTCAGGAGCCTTGGTGATGATGTTGATTGTACCGCCCATACCATCTGAACCGTAAAGTGCAGACATTGGGCCACGGATTATTTCAACACGTTCGATCGAATCAGCAGGAATCGTTGATAGGTCGAAGTCGTTACCACGGATGATGGCACTTGCAGAGCTTAAACGACGACCGTTCACCATGATAAGAGTGTAATCTGAATCCATACCACGAATAGAGATCATCTGACGGCCAGCACGTGTGCTATCAAAATCAGACTCAACACTCGTTGATTCGGCAACGATGTCTGCCAAGGTAATACCAGGGCTGTCTTCAATGTCTTGCGCGGTGATAACCGACATTGAAGCTGGCGCTTGTTTTAGTGCCATCTCGGTACGAGTTGCCGTAACAACCATTTGCTCATCTGTTGCTTGCGCTTCTTCTTGCGCCAACACGTTAGCTGAAAGTGAGGTACAAATAACAGCGACTGCGATCGAAAGGGGTTTACGAACCAAAAGAGGTTTGCGAATCAAAAGAGATCTCTCAGACATGATATTCATTCTTATATGTGATTGGTAATGATAATGGTTTGCATTAAACAACCAACTACCACTCTTATCAACGAAAGTTTCATACCAAAAATCGATTCTCGTTATTCACCATTCAAATAATGAAAGAGATCTATATCCAACTCGATAGGTATTCGTAATTTTCATTCACCCTGCAGATGGATTATGTATAAAGCTCTTTGAATATATTGCGAACCCAGCGACACATCGGGTCGTTATGAAAGCGCTTATGCCAGTATAAGTAGACGTCTTCTGATGGGTGGCGCAACGCTTTAGGCACGCGTTTACAAACAAGATCTCTTTGCGTAGCGGCTTGTTGAGCAAAAGGTGTCGGTAAATGAAAGATGATGTCGGTTGCTTCTGCCATATCCGGCGCGACGTTAAAATTGGAAAGCTGAATTGGAATGGACAGCTGGCGCTGCTTATCAATCAAGCCAAGATCTTTAAATCGACTTTCGATCGAGAGCTTCTTATCCCCTTGCAGTGAGATTTGACCAAGTTGGCTATTCAACAAGTCATCAACCGTGATCTCTTTGTCCGCCAAAGGATGTTTTTTACTCATCAGCAAACGATAATCGCGGCTAATCACGAACATTCGATACAAATTTTGCTCTGAACTTAACGGCTCGTGGGTCGACAACACAAAGTGCGCATCACCGGATAACAGAGGCTCAAAGTGTCGTTTAGGAATCGAGTCGATATCAACAGTCATGTTTGGCGCTTGTTGACGTATCTCCGCAACTACCTTGGGCAGCAAGTGCGCGACATTAGGCACTAAACCAAAGAAGCGAACCGTACTGTCACTGCTTTGCGGTTCGAATACATCGCCATGTACCAGCTTTTCTAAACGTGTCAGTACCGAATTGAGATCTTGCTTAATGGCTTCTGCTTTTGGCGTTAACTCATAGCCATAAGCCGCTCGCACCAATAGATCATCATTGAAAACGGTACGCAGTTTTTGCAGAGATCGGCTCACCGTAGGTTGGCTCATATCCAGCGCCAATGCCGTGTTGGAAACGTGCTTCTCTTCAAGAAGGTGTTTAAGAATAACGAGTAGATTGAGGTCGACTTGAGCAAGATTCATTATGCAAATATTAACAATATATAAAATTCAATGTGCGCATAGTGCTATTTCTTAACATGTAATACAATTGATAATCACTCCTATTTTGATCTAGAGCAATATGCAGAGCAGAGTTTAAGGTTAAGTGGGTTTTAAAGCTCTAAGTCAGAACTGTTTAAAATCGAGTAGGAGGAGG
>NZ_JBFRPB010000076.1:0-1503 GCF_041471785.1 Vibrio sp. 10N.261.51.C6
CTGTCTCTTATACACAAATCCCTAAGCCACGCTTGGGGATTTTTTTTGAACTATTTTTAGGTTTCATGATCTGATCATCTAAGCAATGACAAGGATGATTATCATGACCTATATAGAGCCAACCCTCTGGGCACAAAAACAGTTCGGTCAAGCCCACCTAAATGACCCTAGACGCACTCAAAGACTCGTTACTCTCGCAGCCTCACTGGCCGAGCAACCTGGTGTACCCGTCTCGAAACTCATTATCTCCCCTGCTGAAATGGAAGGGGCTTATCGCTTCATCCGTAATGAGCAAATCAAAGCAGAAGATATCGCAGAAGCGGGGTTTTATGTCACCGCACAAGAAGCATTAGAGCAACAAACACTTCTTGCCTTAGAAGACACCACTTCTCTCAGTTACTCCCATCGCAGCATTCGAGATGAACTCGGGCACTCCAATCAAGGCAACCGACATCGCGCCATGTTCGTACACTCAACCTTACTTTTTGCTCCCGACACTCAATCTGTTATTGGTTTAATTGAACAACAGCGCTGGACTCGTGATATAGAAAAGCGAGGCCAAAGGCACCAGCATGCGACTCGACCATACAAAGAGAAAGAAAGTTATAAGTGGGAACAAGCCTCTCGCCATGTCGCTGAGCGACTTGGCGATAAAATTTCGGATGTCATTTCTGTGTGCGATAGAGAAGCCGACCTATTTGAATACCTCACTTACAAGCGAGAGCAACAACAAAGGTTCATCGTTCGCTCAATGCAAAGCCGCTGTATTGAAGAGCATGATAATCGTCTTTATAGCTATGCCTCTACCCTGTTATCAGCCGGAGAGAAAGTGCTCGAAATACCGCAAAAAGGGGGGCGTAAAGCTCGCAAGGCTCATTTAGATATCAAATATGCCCCCGTGACACTCAAGTCTCCTGCTAACAAGAAAGAGTTCGATAACATTCCGCTTTACTACGTGGGATGTATAGAACAAGGAGAGAGTAGCGATAAGCTCGTATGGCACTTACTGACTTCTGAGCCGATAACGAGCAAGGAAGAGGCACTCAAAATCGTCAGTTATTATGAGCGGCGCTGGCTGATAGAAGATTTTCATAAAGTCTGGAAAAGTGAAGGGACAGAGGTTGAGCAACTGAGAATGCAAAGTAAGGACAACTTAGAGAGGCTCAGCGTTATTTTGGCTTTTATCGCGACTCGGTTACTCCAGTTGAGGTTTATGAATGAATCAGACGCGTTATCTAAGACCAGTTGTGAGCGGGTATTAAGAGGCAAAGCGTGGAAGTTAATGTGGCTCAAGTTGGAGAAGAAAGAACTACCGAAAGAAGCGCCTAATATATCATGGGCTTACAACGGTATTGCTCGGTTAGGTGGTTGGAAGAATACCAAGCGAACGGGGCGCGCTTCTATAAAGACGTTATGGCAAGGATGGTTTAGGTTACAAACCATCCTTGAAGGGTATGAACTCGCTAAGTCTCTTGATTAACCAGACTTGTGATCAAGAGACAG
>NZ_JBFRPB010000077.1:0-25491 GCF_041471785.1 Vibrio sp. 10N.261.51.C6
CTTGTGATCAAGAGACAGGCAATTAAGCTGGCTTTTTTGTGTCTGTCTCTTTGTATATAAGAGCTATTAGTGCACTTAGCCTTTTCGTTACTGGCTAATACTCTAGGAAAAATTCCACTCCTAGCTCGTGAGTACGCTCGCTACGAATTTTACCTTCACCATCTCGATGTTGATATGACCCACCAATCGCAAACTTATTGGTCACTAGATAACGTAAACCTAAGTGATAGACCTCTTCATCAAACAGGTCACTTCGATTCACTTGCACACTCCCGTTAGCTATCCAACGTTTCGCAAAGCCATAGTTAAGCTCAGCTTTTACCCCTTGGATGAACTCAGTGTCTGAAGATTCAGTTCGGTTGGTGTCATTATCTTCAACCTTACCTTTTGTGATACCAAGCAGGTAGTAAGCCACTATATCTAAATCTTTCTTAATGCTGTAACGGTAACCAACACCTGGCATCAGCGTATCAATTCGAGTTGTGGTGTCATCAGGGTGAATAAAGCGTGCGCTGTAGTCTCCCAGCAACAACCAATCATCCGTCATCGCGTAACTGACGCCTAATCCATAAGACGAGGCATTGTTATTACTGCCTGCATCTTCATTTAAACTGCCCGAATGCGCCGTGGCATAAATATGGTCGTAATCTAAAATATCCACCGCGTTAGTGTCCGCCCACAAACTTGGAGAAAACATAAAAACCGCAGATACAAAACTAAGCTTCCACTTCGACATTCCTATCATCCTTAAACTGTCACTCCATTAATTGAAAGGTTAGTCTATCCATAAGACTTTAAAAAGGTTTTAGCTCACAGATTGATTTGTGACGGCAAAATATTATCAAATGTTGTACCATGAAATCATACAAACCAATGGATGATCATTATGGATGCTGAGTTATTAGAGATTCAAAACTTTCTGGCACAATACCCCCCTTTCACAGAACTCCCTGAGGAGATGTTGGCGAAAGTGACCAGTAGCGTGGAAATTTCTTATTACCGCCAAGATACCCCTATCATTCACTTTGGTGATCAAATACATGACTTATACATCGTTCGAAGTGGCGAAGTCGAAGTCTATCGTCGTAAAGGCGAACTCTATAACCGCCTTGATGAAGGCCACTTGTTCGGTCAAATGGGCCTACTGACCAACAACAAGGTGCGTTTTCCAGTTAAAGCGACTGAAGACACCCTACTCTACTGTATTCCTGAGCCTATCTTCCAAGAGCTCTACGACAACTACGACTCCTTTGCCGATTTCGTAGAAGTAGAAGATAACGCGCGACTGCGCCAAGCCAACTCAGACAGCAACGACGCTAACGACCTAACAACATCCAAGGTTAAAACGCTGCTGACCAGCGAAGCGCCAATGATCGAAAAAACGCGCACGATTCAGCAAGCTGCAACCATGATGGCGCAAGATAATGTTTCCTCTTTGCTGATCATCGATCCAGAAATCGTTGAAGATGATGAAGATGACTCAACACCCGTGATTGGCATCATCACCGACCGAGATTTATGTACGCGTGTCCTCGCCGAAGGTCTCGATCCTTCGGATGAAGTATCCAGCGTAATGACACCCGAGGTTATCTCACTCGACCATAATGCTTATGTATACGAAGCTATGATGACCATGCTTCGCTATAACGTGCATCATTTACCAGTACTTAAAGATAAGAAGCCGATTGGTATTATCGAAGCGACCGATATTGTTCGTTATGAGTCTCAAAACTCGCTGTTATTGGTAAGTAGTATCTTCCAGCAACAAAGTATCGAAGATCTGAAGGTGCTTTCCGAGCAAGTGAAAGACAGCTTTGTACGCTTAGTTAACGAAGATGCCAATGCCCACATGGTGGGTACTGCAATGTCGGTAATTGGTCGTAGCTTTAAGCAGCGAATTATCGAACTGGGCGAAGAGAAATTGGGCAAGGCGCCTATTCCTTACTGTTTCCTCGCACTCGGCTCTATGGGGCGTGATGAGCAGTTGCTGGTTACAGACCAAGATAACGCAATTATTCTTGATGATACCTACGACGAGAAAAAGCACGGTAAATACTTTGAGGAGCTATCGACCTTCATTTGTGATGGCTTAGATCAGTGTGGCTATGTGTACTGTACTGGCGACATCATGGCGACTAACCCAACGTGGCGTATGACTCGCCGCCAATGGGAAGAGTGCTTTGCCGATTGGATTGATGATCCAAACCCGAAAGCCCTGTTGAATGCTTCAATCTTCTTCGACTTAGATGGCGTTTATGGTCGCCTGAAATGGGCTGAGCAATTGAATAGCTTTATTGTTCGACGCGCACGTAAGAACAACCGCTTCTTGGCGTGTCTTGCACGTAATGCTCTTAACCGCACGCCGCCACTCGGCTTCTTCAAAGATTTCGTGATGGAGAAAGATGGCCGCCACAACAACTCAATCAATCTTAAGCGTCGTGGTACTGCGCCACTGGCCGATTTGATTCGTGTTCACTCACTGGCGGTAGCCTCTCGTTCTAAAAACTCGTTCGAACGTTTAGATGACATTATCGACGCTGGTATTCTGCCGAAAGGCCGAGCTCAAGATTTGAAAGATGCGATGGAGTTTATCTCTCTGGTTCGTATTCGCCACCAAGCACACGATGTCGACAACAACATCGAGCCCGATAACAACATCGAGCCAGAGAACCTGTCTGACTTCGAACGACGTAACCTAAAGGATGCATTCCAAATATTAAGTAATGCACAAAACTTCCTTAAGTTCCGTTATCAAGCCAGCAACAAGTTTAAGTAGGGCCTATGAACAAACTATTCAGATCACCTGCGGTCGATTGGCCATTTAAGTTTGCTCAGAAGCTAGAACGAGCGAGAGACGAGCGCTTAAAGTACTTTTACAGCCAGCCTCTTCCTGCGCCTGATACGCCACTTTCAGAAGTGATGTTCTTGGCTGTCGACTTTGAAACGACGGGGTTAAACCCAAACAAAGACGGCATCATTACCATTGGTTTAGTGCCATTTACGCTTAATCGCATCTACTTGCGACAAGCCAAACACTGGACGCTGAGACCAAAACAGAAGTTAGAAGAAGAGTCTGTCGTGATTCATGGCATCACTCACAATGACATCATTGATGCGCCAGACCTTAGCGAAGTGTTGGGCGAGATCTTAGAATCAATGGCGGGGCATATCCCTGTGGTTCACTATCGTCGTATCGAACGTGACTTTTTGGACAATGCATTGAAAGTGCGACTCGGTGAAGGCATTGAGTTCCCAGTCCTCGACACGCTGGAGATTGAATCTCAGATCCAAAATAAACTGGCTGGCGGCTTGTGGAATAAGCTGAAAGGTAAGAAGCCAGCTTCAGTGAGACTGGGTCAGAGTCGTCGTCGATACCATCTGCCCGACTACACGCCGCATCATGCATTAACTGACGCTATTGCGACCGCTGAGCTACTCCAAGCGCAAATTGCTCATCACTTTGACTCTGAGATGCCTCTGAAGAGTTTCTGGCTCTAGCTGAGTTACGTAAGCTAAATACAAACACAAAGCCCATCAACTTCCATTGGTGGGCTTTTTCATTTTTATCGTCTGTGTTTAAGCAACGGTTGGCCCGACTAAGCGCATTTCCCATAAGCGTTTAAACATATTATAACGTCACACCGCAGCAGTTCCGCTCTAATGGACGTCGAAAATCGTGATCGCTATTTGTCAGCGTGATTGGCATTATTACTTCCCAACCACAGACAACGTTTGGTAATAAAGACGCTTTTGCTGATACATATTCTCATCAGCGACTGAGAACAATTGCTCAACGTCTGTTGAATCACTAGAGGCTGCACCAATCGAGAATCTGACAGGAATAGAGATACCCGCTTTAGTCTCGATTGCCTGTTGCTCCTGAGCAATGTACAACTGCTCAGTCATCTTTGCGACATTGAGCGAACTCGACTCACCAGACGTTAAGGTAAGCACCGCAAATTCATCTCCACCCAAACGGTATAGGTTACTGGCAGGTGTCAATTCGTGGCTGATTACGTCTACGCAGCGCTGTATCAGCTCATCCCCGATCTCATGCCCATGAACATCATTGGTCGTTTTCAAGCCATTGATATCAATAATGATCAAAGAAATCTGATTTTGATTGTCGTTAATGCTGCGTTTACTGAATTCGAGATCTTCATTAAAAGCTTTACGATTCAAACAGCCAGTCGGCATGTTAATCCGTGTAATATTTTCGAGCTCTAGCCAACCAGCTAACTGTTTTTGGTACATGTCAAAAATCAGAAGATCTTCTTCACTGAGGACATCAAATGAACTTGAACAAAAATACCCGATCGCCGTCCCCTGTGAGTCACAGAGTATCAGGTCAGCCTCGCCAGTCCGGTTAAAATGAAACTGAATCGAATGTTGAACAAGTAATGTCTTTAACTCTTGATCGACCATTTGAGGAATCAACCGATATTCAGCCGCGTGTCTTGATGATGCAAACTGAACGATCTTCAAAAGACGATGCTTCTGGGATTCTTCACGCGCGAGCGAATACGTTAACTTGCTGGTTTTCTCTTCAACTAAGTCCTCTAGCAGAACATTAAACCTTTCGAGTTTATCGTTACTTTCTGTAAGCTCACGGACTTGGTATTGTATGCGACCCCACAAGGTTTCCAATAAACGACTCAGCGTGACGAACTCTGTAAAACGATGTTCATCCACACTATGAGTCGGTGACTGGTTATGCGAATACGACGTAACAGATTCAGCCAACAGGTTTAACTGCCCTGAGAACCAGCGGCTTAGGAACAGAGCAAACACAATCGCGATGGCAAGCGTCGCCACCAATATTCTGACAAAGACCACCTGAGCTTGTTGCATCTCTAATAAACGCTCACTGTCGGAAATATGATGTTTGACGTTCAGTACCAATTTGTCGGTAAAGAATGTGCTGTCGATAGAGATAATGTTCGCACTTTGTTCAGAAGATTGAGCATCCGTTGAATCAATATAGTTAAACTCAACCGACTCATTTTGATAAAGGAAAGGCGTCACTTTAGTCTTAAGTCTGTCATACCCCATAAGAACCACAAGATAACCCTGCGGCGTGTATGTAGAACCTTCTATCAAACGATAAGGTAAAATCGGCGCGACAAAAGCGATACCTGCAGCGGCATTATCCGCCACTTCAGTTTCGGTAAACTCGGTGTGGAACAATTTCCCTTGCCCATAAACCGATTGAGGACGCTTCAAGCTTTCTAATAACTGGCTCTGCTCAAAATGGTACAAGCTGCCTTTGCTGTCATAAATGGGCTTCCAGTTTTGGTCCAGAATATAAGTCGCGGACACACTCTCCGCTAGCGCATTGAAGCTATCCATCTTGTCCCAAACAACACTCGAGAAAAAGATATTACCACCCGCTTTAATCAATGATCGGTCATGCGAATACCATTGAGTTAGGCTCGCCGTCAGCTTAATTTGCTCTTGTATGGTTTGACGAATACCGGTCGTAGAGTTGTCCAGCTTGGTTTCTTTTTGCTCTAAAGAACTTTGGTTTTGTTTATTGAGAATCAACTGTCCCGCTAGGTAAACAGGAAGCATTGAGCAAGCCAGCAACACCAAGCCCATGGTGTATTTTAATGATAGTTTCAATCTCTTACCCTCATATTCGCCGAGTAATATTGAACAAAATCATTGTAAAACTTATGCAGTTCACTCTTTGGCATCCCTGACTTGTAACGCTGATACGCCCGAGCCGATGCCTCCCAAACGATCGCCATCTTGTAGTCACTCGACATCATTTGCGATGCTTGAAACTCATCGTACATATTTGAAAGTGTCTGGTTACCTTCCTCAACACGGCGTTGATTAACCTCATAAAACGGCGAAACCATGGCACTCGAGTGAGCTAAATAGGTGAAACTGTTTGATTGCAGGTATTGAACGACTTCTTTCAAAGCCAATTTCTTATCTGGGTTTTGCATGCCTTTTTCCGTGACAGCAAAAACCTTTGCGCCACTAAATGAAGACATACTTTCACCACGATAGGTCGGCAACGAATTGATGTACAAATCTCGACCAAAGGCGGCATCGAGTTCGCTGAACGCCCAATCACCGTCAATCAAAAACTCGACTTCCCCATTGATGAACCTCTGCCTCGCGCAAATATCGCTGCACGATGATTCGATGACTTTTTTCTGCTGCAACATATCGATGAAATCAAAGATAGCAACTAACCCTTCACCGTTAACATTCTTAGACGATAATAAGTCTTCAGAAAAAAGCTGGTAGAAAGCTAGATAGAAGTACATGTTTGGGTTGGGGAAAAGCACGCTCACTTGATCGGACTGAGCAGAGCGTTCAATTAGGCTCTCCCATGTCACGACTTGCGCTTGAGGCTTGCTCGAATACAGAACGACTTGGTTTCCAATACCAACCGGTAACGCCTTAAGCTCACCGTTGATGACCACTGCATCAAGCGCTTTTTTCTCATAGCGTTGGGTATCGACCCAAGCATCAGGAAGCGTCGCTAAATCGATATATTCAGTTAGACCTAAGAAGTCAGAAGGAACCCAGATGGCGTCGGGAAAGGTATTGTCTCTAGGATCAGCAACAAGCAGTTCAGAACGAATACTGTTGACGTCAAACGAACGAATTTCTACACGATGATCAGTCATCGCTTCGATATGTTCTTTTACATAATCGGCCGTTTCATAATTAATACCAGCCCATATTTCAAGTGTGGACGAACAAGCAACGGCCGGTAATAGCATCGCAAATAGACTCAATAACCTCACACTTGGTTCCTTGTGGTAAAAATTAGACGTTGGATTTTAATCGCCCATCAATAAACCGGGCGATGCGGCTTATCGCTCACTGCTCATGATTAGAGACCTAGCTTTGGGCGACACGTTATATAGTAAAAAGTGCCTAAATAACAGTTGATACTCTCGCTTTAAGAGAAAGGTCTGCTCATTCTGATACATCCGTCATATCTCTGGATGACTGTTCTTACAATAAATCAACATACCATACCCTTTATTATTAACGACAAAAAAAATGCCGCAAAAGCGGCATCTATCTCGTTCGGTGCATTCGACACAATAAAAATCAAATAAGCAATTTATCAGTCAAAGCCCTATCATCGATTAAGCGTATTTCTCTTCGAAATCTTTCATGAAGCTAACCAGCGCTTGAACGCCTTCCAGAGACATTGCGTTGTAAAGTGAAGCTCTCATTCCACCTACTGCTCTATGGCCTTTCAGTGATTTCAGACCTGCAGCATCAGCCAATTCTAGGAACTTGCCATCTAACTCAGGTTTCGCCAGTTGGAACGGCACGTTCATTCTAGAACGGTTTGCAGTGTGAACATCGTTTTTGTAGAAAGCTGAACTATCGATTGCATCGTAAAGCAGCGCTGCTTTCTCTTTGTTCACCAACTCCATCGCTTCAACGCCACCTTGAGCTTTCAGCCACTTGAACACAAGGCCTGATAGGTACCAAGCGTACGTTGGTGGTGTGTTGAACATTGAGTCTTTTTCAGCAAGTACTTTGTAGTTCAGAATACTCGGCAACACGTCGTTTGCGAGTTCGAGTAGATCATCACGTACGATTGCAATGCAGATACCCGCAGGGCCGATATTCTTTTGCGCGCCCGCGTAGATAACACCGTACTGAGACACATCAATCTTACGAGACAGAATGTTAGATGACATATCCGCTACGATTGGCTTATCCGTTTGAGGAAGCTCGCTGATTTCAATACCATCGATGGTTTCATTCGGACAGAAATGTACATACGCAGCTTCAGGGTCAATTTTCCAATCTTTAGCTGGAACAACCGCTGCTTTACCATCAATTGACGTCTTCGCGTTGAATACATCGATTTCGCAATATTTGCTCGCTTCAGTCACTGCACTTTCTGCCCAGTAACCCGCATCAATGTAAGTCGCTTTCGTCGCATCACCTAAAAGGTTTAGAGGAACAGCAGCGAATTGAGCACGAGCGCCCCCCTGACAGAAAAGAACTTTGTAGTTGTCTGGTATGTTCAGAAGATCACGTAGGTCCTGTTCGGACTCGTCAGCAACTTGAATAAATTCCTTGCTGCGATGGCTGATTTCCATCACGGAAGTCCCTAAACCATTCCAATCAATAAAGTCCGCTTGCGCTTGTTTCATTACCGGTTTAGGCAGTGCAGCTGGGCCAGCACTGAAGTTGAATACGTTATCTAATGTAAGTTCCATGGGGATGATTGCTCCTGCTAAATAATAACTATGCAAGTAATACCATGTTTTACCCAACATAAAAACAACAAAAGAGGTCTTAAGACCTCTTTTGTTTTGTACCGTATAAAATGTTTAAGCTTAACCTGCTAAATCACCCTATCAGTATTCACGCCTGCTCTGTTTATTGAACAAAAACCGGCATAAGTAGAGCGATTAATGGAATTTCTTGTCCATTTTCGAACACTAGGTTTCCATTTTCTAAGTCAGCGCTGATTTCATAACCACTGTCTGTTTCCTTGATCATTTCCATCACAAGCAATTCATCGATACCTTCACGGATGAATGGATACTCTTCAACAAGTTCATTTGAGAAGCTAGAGTGAACGTTGCCCGTTAATGCAGGCATGATCATCGAAGGGTTGCTGCTGATGTTTTCGGTCCCTTCCGGCACGCTCACCAACCACTTAGATTCGAACTGTCCCTTACCTAACTCTAACGACATGTTGTTCATTGAAAGGTCGAAACCTTTAGCAAACAGGATATCGATAAATGGAATGATCTCTGCAACGTCTTCTTGCGTCATCACAGGATTAGATTGGTAAATCTCAAAGATTTTCTCAAACGACTCGCTATCCAACTTCGACATTTCAAAATCGACGTTTAGGTTGTTCAACTGGCCTTCACTGGTCTCGATGTTTGCGATATCCAGCTTGAGGTTGCTGCGCAGACGCTTAGTTGCTTCATCTAGATGTGATTCAAAATCGTACTTAGAATTTTCAATGGTCATGAAAGGCTGCATTGCAGAATCTGAAACCAAGAAGCTATCGATAGTAAAATTCTGAGTACCTAACCAGTAGCCTTTCGCTTGTTGGCCTGAACCCACACCTTTCAGATTAGACAGCGTTACCTCTTCACCGGTTTCAAAATCAATTTGAACTGAAGGGATTGAAAGCTCGTAATCAACTTGGCCTAAAACAGTCGCATGGCCAGAAAGATTCGATTTAGTGATCGAGACCGAAGTCCCATTCTCATCAGAACCTTGGTGATTGAACTGGCTTAACTCAAAGTTAAAGTCAGTGTTGCCGTTTAGCTCAGTACTAGTGGTCAGAGTTAAAGGCAGAATATCGGTATTCTCAAACGTCGACAGTGCATTTAGACTCACCAAACCATGGCTAACCGCACTATTTATGACAAACTCACTCGGCAACCCATCAATCGCAAGTTGCTCTTTCAGGTTTTCATCCGTCACAGTTAAACGAGTGGTTACGTTGGAAGACAAGTAACCTCTATCGTATTCCACGATCTCAGCTTGAATGCTTGAATTGTTAAGCTTTGCAACGCCATCGGTAATCGCATTTTGTCCAATTTGCCCAACCGCTAGCGGCCAACAAAGTGCCAGTGAGATTGCTCCGCCAATAGCACCAATTTTTCTTAACTGTTCCATGAGTTCTCTTTCTACACGTGTCTATTTTTTTTAGTCTAACCCATCAGTAGCAAACAAGAAACATTGAGTTAAATCAGTCTATTGCTCGATACTTCGATTGCCTCAATAAATTAACGGCTAGCTCTCATCCTTATTCGGCGGTTCTTGCTAGGCTAAAGACGTCGCTACTATTAAGGTTGAGCTGTGAATCAATACGCTGTTATCTGTTTGGACAATAATCCGGTTAGCATTGAAAGAATACGTTCGGAGCTGGCTCCGTTGGCTTCTGTATTCGATATTTATACTGCCGAGAACATAGAAGACGCACATCACGCATTAGAAGATATTCATGATCACAACCAAACCGTTGCCTTGGTGATCACTCATCATCATTCTGAATTTAATGGCGTGCAATTCCTGATTGAACTTCAACAGCTGCCCCATAGTAATACCGCAAGAACGATATTAGTCAGCGCTTCGTCAGACATTCAATCCATTTTAACCGCTGTGAATGAAGGTAGGCTCAACCACTGTTTAACCAAACCGGTTCAAGATCAGGTTCTGTTCAAATCAGCGCAAAAAGAGCTGACCTCTTTTGTTATCCAATACGACTCAGAAAACCTGCTCTCTTACAGCGATGCATTGGATCAACAACGCTTACTCAGAGCGCACATTGAGCAAAAGATTCACTCTTTCCAATCGGGTTTCATTCACGACTACCACCAGCTTTCTGATAATGCCCTTGCAGAACGTGTCGTCAGTGCCTTACAAGATGTGTTTTCAAAAGATGACAAAACTAAGGCCATTCGTGACTATTCCCCCGAGCATCTACTCACTGTGGAAGGCGAAGACAATCGCTTTTTATGGCTGATCATTGAGGGTGAAGCAGCTCTTTATAAGAAAGATGAACTTGGGCAACAGCGGGAAGTGGTACGTCACTCCAAAGGGAACATTGTTGGCGGGATGTCATTTGTAACAGGCGAGCCTTCGTTTTCTACGGCGATCACCCTAACGCAGACTCGCGTTATCAAACTGGATAAAGATAGCTTTGCTCAGGTGATGCATTCAAACAATACCCTGCTGCCTTTATTTACCAATCTATTACTCCGTCATTTTAATCGACGTTTGCAACGCAGCATCACCAATAAGATCAAACTGCAGCAGACACTAGAATCATTAGAGTCTGCACATCAACAACTGATCGAGAAAGAGAAAATGGCGATGCTCGGGCAGCTAGTCGCGGGAGTCGCACATGAGCTGAATAACCCGATTGCTGCCATATTAAGAAGCATCGAAACTCTGTCAGACCATCTCGACCAAATATTGGCAAACCTATCCGTTCCAGAGTCCAATAAAGGGACTGACGTACTGGCACATTCAAAGTTAGCTAAGCCACTATCAACAGCCCAAGAAAGACAGCTCGTAAAGCATCTTACGTCGACGATTAATGACCGTGCTTTAGCAAAAAAAGCCGTGAGACTAAACCTAAGCCAAGACTCTACGGTTCTAAACACATTAAAGGCGTCCCCTGTCGCAGGCAAAGAGCTGCTCAATGACTTAGAGCATTACCATTATGTTGGAAACTCTATCCGCTCAATTCAAGTGTGCAGCAAGCGTATTGCCGATATGGTCAAAAGCTTAAAAAGCTATGCTAGAGAAGATGAAGAAGTTCGCCACTACACAGATATCCACGAAGGGCTTGAAGATACCTTAGTGATCTTCGAAAACAGGCTTAAACACCACCAACTCGAAAAGCATTACGATACCGACTTACCGCCTTTATTGTGCCAGTCGCTCTCGCTGCAACAAGTGTGGACCAACCTTATCTCCAATGCGCTCGATGCCCTATCTGAACGAGGAAAAGTGACCATCACCACTTCTCAACAGACAAAAGGCGACGACGCGTTTCTTGTGGTGCAAATCTCCGATACTGGCCACGGCATTGCCAAAGAAGACATCAACACCATTTTCAACCCAAATTTCACGACTAAAAAAGAAGGCAACTTTGGTTTAGGGATTGGGTTATCCATTTCTCAACAAATCGTTTCGGCTCATCAAGGGTTTATTTTGGTGGAGTCAGAGGTAGGCAGCCATACAAACATGCAAGTGTGGCTTCCATTCAAACAAGAAGGAGCACCTCATGAATAAGTACCTAATTTTATGTGTCGATGATGAACCTGAAGTTCTCAATAGTGTCCTTCAGGACTTGGCGATATTTGAAGAGAACTTTCTGGTTGAAGGTGCAGAGTCGGTCGGTGAAGCCAAGCAAGTAATCAAAGAAATGGGACAAGATGGTATTAAGCTCGCGTTAATCTTGTGCGACCACATCATGCCAGAAAAGACCGGCATCGATTTTCTGATCGAACTCAATCAACACGACGCTACTAAACCAACACGTAAGCTGCTGCTCACAGGGCAAGCAGGGCTGGAAGATACCGTCACGGCCATTAACAACGCTGCACTTGATTTCTATATTTCAAAACCTTGGCAAGGCGATCAACTGAGAGACACGATTACTCAACAATTGACTGACTATGTCATTGCCAACGACAAGCAATTGCTAAACTGGACTTCCATCTTAGATACCGAGCGCATACTGACTTCAATGGCGGATAAACGCACCAGTTTTGGTGAATAGCACTGATTGGTTAATGGATACTGAGAATAGCGTCATCCGATATAAAAACCTTCCGAATGTATACAAATTTTGGATAATTCGCTCGTCTATTTTTCTCATTCGCCCTAAACATGAGATCTCCGTTACATACTGATCCTTAATTTGCTTGTTTTTTAACTAAATGAGTAAGGTTTTACATTTTAAAGGATTACTTTTCCGTGAGTTAGATTAAACTGTCTCAATGTTTATGGTTTGCCGATTTGTCTCAAACCAAAGGAATTAACACTAATATAGGTTTACGGTCGTTATGCGCAAAATTCTACTTACTACCGCTATGCTATTGGCTTCTGGTCAAGCACTAGCTGTTGATGAACAACCACAGGTAATGAGCAACTTTAACTATGATTACTTTGAAGCACGTATCGGTGCTAGCCCAGTAACATTTGGTGGTGCGTTCAGTAAGTCCATTCACCCGAACGCTCACGCTATAGCACGTATCGATTCAGAATTTGAAAGCGATTACGACTCAGCTGTAGGTCTTGGTTTCCACGCTCCATTAAACAACTGGGCAGACCTAACAGGTGAAATGCTAGCTCGTATCGTTCAACCTGAGAACTCAAGCTCTACTGATATCGGTATGGAAATCAACATTGGTGTTCGCCAATGGCTTGGTCCACAACTAGAAGTTGGTGGTAAAGGTGGTTACGTTTCTATCGATGACAACGATGATTGGACAGGTTCTGTTTACGCGCGTTTCCACTCTACAGAGCTTTTCTCTTTAGGTGCTGAAGCTCGTATTAACGACTTCTACGGTGACCAACTTATGTTCACTGCTCGCTTCAAGTACTAATACTTAAAGCTCAAGCCCTAGCATATAAGCTCTCTATGAGCACTTAGCCTTTTGATACTTAGTCTTTTGATGCTTAGTCTTTTAAGAAATCCGGCTAAGACAGAAACAAAAAAACCGAGGACATTCCTCGGTTTTTATTTATTAACAGTAATCTTAAGCATATAAGGTAAACTTCTTTAGTGGCAGCTCTTTAGTAATTGCTGCTTGCGTGGCTCTTGTAATAGTTTCCAGTGAATACCATCAATTGCACCCGCAAATTTCCAAAGTAGTTTTAGGTCAACATCGTTTCCGTACGCTTCGCGAACCTTATTAAACACTTCAGGTGCGCCCAACTGCATAAACATTGAAACATCATCCACACCCGCCTTTTTAACCATGCGCTCTAACGTAAGCTGCATGTTTGGTAGATCTCTTAATCTACGGCTAGCTGATGACTTCTTGAAGCTACGCTGCTGAATTGAATTATCGATTGAAGTACGAATAATACTATCCAATTCAGGATGTTCACAGGTAAACAGATCCGTAATGTCGTAATAGTTTACGGTTGCTGTTGTCTGCTTCTTTACATGACGATACTTTTCACAATCAAGATCGGTCAGTTTTTTATCTAATGATTTTCCACCTCTAATGAATAAACAACCTTCACTCAATAAAGCGAACATAGCGTCATTTTGAAAGAGGCCAATACCTCCGAACATAGAACGTTTTTGATGCTCACCAAATTGATTCACGTAATTAATAAATGCTGTCTCGGTCATATCCGTTGATCCTTAATCAAATTACCCCGATTAGGTTGATCACCAGACAAGCAGCTTGTTATGCGAAAATTTTAAATCTATTTTGTTATTCTATAGGTGAATATTATGGTTTCGTTTTTCACCTTTAAATAAATCATACTTCGAAAAGAAAAATAAGTCTGGACTTAGTTCACATCAATCAATTGAGTATTCCGTTTTTTCATGATTGACTTCACAGTAAACTATCAAACCATGCTTGAATTTGGACACCTAGTGATACACCGGTTCAAATTATTAAAGGTTATGTAGACGGGTGAGTATTGCCTCGCAGCATCGTGGCTTGTAAAATGGCAGGACAGACCTGTTTTTACTTTTTATATGAATCATTTATCGTTTTTCTGGCTACCTCAAAATAAGACTCTTCTCTTAAAGGGTCTAGAATCAGAGTTTGCCCAACTTGTTGGACATTCTATCTCAGCGGGAAAAATAACACTTCCTCCTATCCCTAACGTTGTACTGAAGATTCAATCGCTTTGTACCCTTGAATCAACTGGGATTGCTGACGTTGCCGAGTGCTTACTCGAAGACCCAGGCCTCGCTGCTATTGTCATTCGTGTGGCTAACTCTGTCGTCTTTAACCGACGTAATATTACTTGTGTTGATATTATGACGGCGGTGTCGCGCCTTGGCATATTAAGAGTACGTGACATCGTGACGGCTCAGGCTATTGAGCAACTCAAACACTCAGTCAACCTCAGTAAAGAATGTAATAAGGTATTGGTTCAGAGCGCTTCTGTATCAAAAGAGCTGGGCGCTACTATGGTGCTTGTTACCAACAGCTTCAAAGAGCTCTCCCCTACTGAATACCGTTACCTTGAGCATGAAAAATCGCTGCTTGTTGGATTACTGGCTGATATTGGTTTGTTCTGTTTGGTTAGCGAATACCACCTCTACCTCGAAAATGGCAATTACCTAGATCACGACATCGCTCTACAAATCTTCCAAGGCCAATGTTCTGCTACCAGTAAATTGGTGCTTAACCGTTGGGGCTTCGACAGCGACTTTATTGATGTGTGCAGCAATACCATCAATAACCACGAACAGCGTGAAGTCTCTTACTTAGATATCGCTCGAATCGCTAACCACCTGCTGATGTTCAGAAACAAGGATGAGAACATCGATGATCACGAAGTTGAACTTAACGTGACAGGTGCAGAGGTGCTTTATAAATTAAGCAACTTGAGCAAGCATGATTTTAATGCAAAGCTAAGCGACGTGATCAATACTAGCGGCTTCTAAGTCACTGTTAAATTACAAGTAAGTGTAATATGAAGTAAATGCAATGGGGAAAGCATGTTTACAGGGATGATCTTTATATTTGCGCCACTCGTCGTGGGGTATCTTTTTGCAATTTCGAACGCTCAGACATTAGAATTTATCAACCGCTCAACATCGCGGTTGATCTACGTGATTCTGGCGTTAATGGGACTAAGCTTAGCCGCCCTCGATAACCTAGGCAGTAACCTGCAGACAATCCTTCTATATACCGTCACTTTCTTTGTCTGCTTAAGCGTATGTAACCTAATGACACTGCCCGCTATTGATAAGTTATTGCCACTCAAAACCGACAGTAGCAAGAAGAAGCTTCCCCTCTCTTCTATGGCGATGGAATCTGCAAAACTCATCTTAGTGGTAGGTTCAGGGCTAATCGCTGGCTTAGTGCTGCCTATTGGCCTTGATTGGGTTGATACCGCAAGCGAATGGATTCTGTTTGTTCTTCTATTCTTTATCGGCATTCAGCTGCGTAATAGCGGACTCACACTTCGTCAGATCTTACTCAACAAGCACGGTATGGTTATCGCAATCACCATTATCATCACCTCAATGTTAGGTGGTGTAATCGCGGCTTACATCCTAGATATCCCTCTGTTCAAAGCCTTGGCAATGTCTTCTGGATTTGGTTGGTACTCTCTGGCTGGTATCTTAATGGGTGACGCCTTTGGTCCTGTCTATGGTGGCGCTTCTTTCATGCTTGAGCTGTTAAGAGAGTTAGTTGCCTTGGTACTGATTCCAGTGCTAATTCGCAGCTACCCATGCACTTCCATTGGTTATGCTGGTGCGACTGCGATGGACTTCACCTTACCGGTCATTCAAACAACAGGCGGCGTTAGATGTGTGCCTATCGCTATCGTCAGTGGCTTTATCCTCAGTTTGCTTGTTCCGATATTGATGTTGTTCTTTGTATCTCTTGCTAACTAGATCGCAGGAATAGCGTTTGTTTTAGATTAGAATGCAACTCGAATACCAATGCCCAGACACCGATACAGTTACCGAAATAAAAAGACACTAAGTGTCATTGCTCAACAAATAACGATCACGGTAACCTGTAACGACAAAGTTATAAAAAGAATAAACTTACAAAAGGAACCACTATGAAACGCCTTTGCGTCGCATTACTGCTAGCTTCAACTTCTACTTTCTCTTTTGCAGCAGATTCAATGTCTGAGACAAACCAGTGCCAAGCAAAAAAATATGATGCGTACATCGACGCTTCTTTGAATTGGTATGCCGACCTTGCTGCATTAACCTCTGAGCAATATCCAGAGCTAACAGAAGTGAGTGAGTGGTTCCTAGAAGGTCGTAAGCACCACTTTGAGCTTAACCGTGCTGCGGTTCACTACTACTTAGTAAACGACTCAAGCAAAGTGGCAACAGAGCAACCTGTAGAAGGTTGGTTGCAACTTGAGCAACACGACATTAAAACGCTATCAACACGTGATGATGAGCTTGGTAAAATCGCGAAAACAACATTCGATGACCGCCAATCAACGCCTCACGCTCAAAACTACGAACTACGTTCTGCCTTTGCAGAGCTGCTTAGTCACCCTAAGCAAATCGACTCAGCGCTGCAGCGTTACAACCAGTCGATCAGTAAACTTGAAGCGATTAAGTGTAAATAACCCCGCATTTAATATGCTTTTTTGAGAAGTTGGATTTCATAATTAAGACGGGACATTGTTCCCGTTTTCGTTTAGATTGTCCCGCTCGCGTCAATATTAGAAAAATAACTCGCTTGCTATGGTTACGGAACAAAAAACAGCAGATGTTAGCTTCGACAGTCTTCTACGTATCTTCACGGTACCTGAAGGCCCAGATTCAACACTCACTCAAATTGAAGACAAACTTTCACGAAACCTGAATCAATTCTTACGTGAACATATTGTGGCTGAAGAAAAGCCGCTACGTGAAATTGAGAAAGATTTTTCAAATGCTCATATCCCAGAGCAGCCTGAGTTTGTTTCTGAACATACTGAGCATCTCCTCGATTCTCTTGTGTCTCATTCGGTTCACACGTCTTCGCCAAGTTTTATTGGCCATATGACCTCTGCGTTGCCGTACTTCCTGATGCCGCTTTCAAAAATCATGATTGCGTTGAATCAGAATCTAGTAAAAATCGAGACCTCAAAAGCTTTCACTCCCCTAGAACGTCAAGTTCTGGGCATGTTACATCGCCTGATTTATCAAGATAGTGACCAGTTTTATTCTCGTTGGATGCACAGCGCAAACCACTCTTTAGGTGCGTTTTGTTCTGGCGGTACCATCGCGAACATTACAGCGCTCTGGGTTGCACGTAACAACGCACTAAAAGCGCAAGGTTCGTTCAAAGGTGTAGAAAAAGAAGGCCTGTTTAAAGCCATGAAGCACTACGACTACGAAGGCCTTGCCATCTTAGTCTCTGAACGTGGCCACTACTCTCTGAAAAAAGCCGCGGATGTCCTTGGTATTGGTCAAGAAGGTCTAGTGTCTGTTAAAACAGATAACGACAACCGTATTTGTACTGATGATTTAAGACTCAAGATCGAGCAGCTCAAGCAGAACAAGATCAAACCTTTCGCCGTCATTGGTGTGGCTGGTACAACCGAAACCGGTAATATCGACCCGCTAAGAGACATTGCTGAGGTGTGTGCCGAATCCGATTGTCATTTCCACGTTGATGCAGCTTGGGGCGGTGCGACTCTGATGTCTAACAATCATCGTCACCTACTTGATGGTATTGAACTGGCGGATTCAGTCACGATTGATGCGCATAAACAGCTTTATATCCCTATGGGTGCGGGTATGGTTCTGTTTAAGAAGCCAGATGCGATGACTGCGATTGAACATCATGCTCAATACATTCTTCGTAAAGGCTCAAAAGATTTAGGCAGCCATACGTTAGAAGGTTCTCGTTCAGGTATGGCAATGCTGGTTTACGCCGCAATGCACATCATTAGCCGCCCAGGTTATGAACTGCTGATCGACCAAAGCATCAACAAAGCGCGCTACTTTGCCGACCTAATTAAAGATCATAGCGACTTCGAGCTGGTTTCAGAACCTGAGCTTTGCCTACTGACTTATCGCTATGTCCCTGAGTCAGTCAAAGCGGCACTGCTTAAAGCTGAGCCTGAACATCGTGTCGAACTGAATGAGTTGCTCAATGAGCTGACTAAGTTTATTCAGAAGAAGCAGCGTGAAACAGGTAAGTCTTTCGTGTCACGTACACGCTTAAACCCTGAAGCATGGGTACATCAGCCAATCATCGTTTTCCGCGTGGTATTAGCAAACCCACTAACAGGCAATGATATTCTTTCGTCAGTGCTTGAAGAACAGCGTGAGATCTCTAAACTAGCACCAAACTTGATGGGCAAAATCAACAAACTGGTTACGCAAATCAACGCATAGTCATTCAATTTTAGTTGCATCAAATTGAAAATTTCTTTCTTTTTGATGTAACTAAGCTGTCAGTTCATACCCATTTTGCATTCTTTTTGCTCAAACTCTCTTCCAATTCTGTAGTTTTCTAAAATTTTGTTGAGGTTTGTCATATTCTTAAGCATTCATGCCCTGTTTTTGTATTAGTAAATAGTATGTTGGGTTTATACTGACTCTATGGTGCTAGTTAGCTTGATATCTATTTGACGCAGCAGTATTTACGAAACCGAATATACATCGGCTTTGTGTTTACTGATATTTGCTTCAGCCATACCCCCTGGTAAAAGATATTAACTAGCAAGTTGTTCTCTATACCCTTGTGAACACTATGAATACATTAGAAAAAATACAAAAAAACCTGGAAAATTTCAGCAAGTCTGAGCGCAAGGTAGCCGAAGTAATTATGGCTTCCCCTCAAACTGCAATTCATTCTAGCATTGCTACCTTAGCTAAAATGGCTGACGTGAGTGAGCCTACAGTTAACCGCTTCTGTCGTCGATTAGACACAAAGGGCTTCCCTGACTTCAAACTTCACCTAGCTCAAAGCTTGGCAAACGGTACACCTTACGTGAACCGTAATGTTGAAGAAGATGATGGTCCAGATGCTTATACGCATAAGATTTTCGAATCAACTATGGCTTGTCTAGACGTTGCTAAAAACAGTCTAGACGCGATGCAAGTAAACCGTGCTGTTGACTTGCTGACTCAAGCAAAACGCATTTCGTTCTTCGGACTGGGTGCCTCTTCTGCTGTCGCCAAAGATGCTCAAAACAAGTTTATTCGTTTTAATATCCCAATCACATGTTTCGAAGACATCGTGATGCAACGAATGAGCTGCATTAACTGCAGTGATAACGACGTTATTGTTCTTATCTCTCATACTGGCCGCACTAAAAGCCAAGTTGAGATTGCAAACTTAGCGCGTGAAAACGGTGCGACAGTTATTGCTATCACAGCAAAAGATTCTCCACTGGATAAAGCGAGCTCGTTGTCTATTTCTCTGGATGTTCCAGAAGACACTGACGTTTACATGCCAATGGCAAGTCGCGTTGTTCAGATGACGGTTATCGATGTGCTAGCGACAGGCTTTACGCTACGTCGTGGTTCTGGTTTCAGAGAGAACCTAAAGCGCGTCAAAGAGTCACTTCGTGATTCACGTTACGAGAAGTACTCTCAGTTCTAATCTGCTTAGTCATGAACTGAAAACAGATGACCAGAGAACAAGTTGAATTAAAAAAACGGAGCCTAGAGCTCCGTTTTTATTTGTCTGTATAAAATGACTTATACAACGAACAAGTTTAAGACCGTTAGATAGTCCAACTATTGCCCTTCTCAACCACGCTGTTTTCGGACGCATAAGAATTGATAATGGTAAAGCTCGACTCGACAGCTGGCTCTTGCCCAATTTGATTCATTGAAGCTCCCTCATGATGCCCTTCTCTACAACTGCACTTCTCGCATACTTGCTTCAAAATATGCACGAGCCTCTCTTGGTTAAGCGGCAAAGGGTTTCCTTTAATCGCCACTGATTTGAGCGCGTCGGCAGACACCTCATCAAACTGGGCTTCACAGACACCAAATTCCAACAAGTTGGGTAACTTAAGCGTATCAAGCACTTCCGATAACCAAGAAATTGCCTCCTCTTCTATTGCTTCTACGTTACCTGTTACTATCTGAGCGATTCGCTGATAACGCGCTAGGATGTCGCTTCTTTGCTGCTCTTTTGCAACGGCTATGTTCTCCAACATCACAAACGGCGCTAAACGCGCGGTAATCACACTATGAGGCGCAGAAATCTTACCTCCTAGTGCGGAGGCTAAACCATGGGCTGCGCCAAGCTTGGCATTAGTTATCGCCATACCACCGAGCATAGAAGCGAAAGCAAGATCAGAACGCGCTTGAGGCTCATCATAAACACACGCTTTAACCACAGAACTACTCAACTTACGCAGCCCTTCTTCACAAATCATATCGGTTAACGGATTCGGTTCACCACACACGTAGGCTTCCATTAGATGAGTAAAGGCATCCATCGCACCTCGCCCAGATAGATATAGATTGGTTCCATGAGTTAGGGTTGGGTCGACAATCGCAACGTCGGCCAGCATGTCTGGGCTTCTCAGGCTGATTTTTACTTGGTCTTGGCCTGATTTCAGCACCGCGTTTTTAGTGACCTCGGCGCCGGTACTCGCTGTGGTTGGAATTGCGATAAACGGAAGTGGTTTGGTTTTAAGAGGAACATTACGCCCGACCACTTCAACATAGTCATATAAATTGCCTTGATTAGGTAAAACCGCAGCCAACGCTTTGCCCATATCGATGGCGCTACCGCCCCCCATGGCGACAACCATATCTGGCTTAAATCGACGAGCAGAAATAGCCGCCTCTTCAACCATTTTGATATTAGGTTCACCGGAAACGGCAATGTGCTGATAACGCATACTCTGCGCATCAAGATAGTCAGTAACAATTGAAGTGCGCTCTAATGTATTGCCTGTAACCAATAGCACGCTGTAGCCATATTGATTAAAGAGAGACAATGAAGCGGAAAGTGCTCCATCACCAAAGATGATCTTTGTAGATGTCATAAATTGAAACATGGTGCCTCCTGCGCCTATGACCGAACAAAACTGCGAACTCTTGGTTATTGGAATTTAGCCTTTATATAGTGCATCAGTATTAAGATGCCTCGTTCTGTATGCGCTTTTTTTGACGAGGTGCAACTTGTCGCATTAAAGATGGATTAATGTCGTATTCTTAGGGGTAATTCACACTCTTAAATTAAGGGTAATCAATCTGAATACCCATCAGAAATCAGCATGGATCCTTTTTGTGACCATTATTTGCTCTGATAGACAAAACCTATTGTATTAAGAGGTAATTCCATCTTTATTTCCCCATGGCATTGAGGCATAGTTGGTTTTATGAAATTTTGAGTGGCATTCACTAAAGAATAGTTAACATAATCGAGTTAACGAGCCTCATCCCGTATTTAGGAGAAATTAAATGTTTGTAGTTATTTTTGGTCGCCCTGCTTGCCCATTCTGTGTTCGTGCAAAAGAGCATGCTGAAACTCTTAAAGCTAAACGCGATGACTTCAACTACCGTTACGTTGACATCCACGCTGAAGGTATCAGCAAAGCTGATCTAGAGAAGACTGTTGGTAAACCTGTCGATACAGTTCCACAAATCTTCATCGACCAAGACCACATCGGCGGCTGCACAGAATTTGAAGCATACGCAAAAGAAAACCTAGGTCTTTTCGACTAAGCTAGGATTTCTCAAACGAGAATCAGGGCTAAAGCCTTAAACAGCTCACCCATTTAGGCGTTAGACTGTACGATTTATAGAAAGCCCGCTCACTGTAGCGGGCTTTTTTATGACCAGTTTTCATACGGAATAAGAATAAGGTCAAAATCAAGTAAATTAACAAAATATTGCTTATAATTTATTTATATTTAGATACAATTCACCTCTCAAACTTACCCTGTGTTCCACGCCAATTATTGAGCGACCACCGTGAATATCGACGTTGTTTTTCTGTTAGAACAAAACCCCATTCTCCTCATCTTTGTTGTTTTATCGATTGGATTAGCCATTGGTAAAATTCGTTTCGGTAGCCTCCAACTTGGTAATTCAATCGGTGTTTTGATTACTTCCCTTATCATGGGACATCTTGGCTTTTCTTTTAACGCAGATGCGCTCACCATTGGTTTCATGCTGTTCATCTACTGTGTTGGCATTGAAGCTGGACCAAACTTCTTCGGTATCTTCTTCAGAGACGGTAAGCACTACCTCATTCTGAGCCTTGTGGTACTTTCTACCGCAATTGCCCTAACCTATTTCAGTAGTCATTACCTTGGCCTAGGCTTTGGTTTATCTGCAGGCATGATGGCAGGTGCCTTAACAGCAACGCCGATATTGGTAGGTGCTCAAGATGCTCTGAATTCTGGGCTTGCAGAATTACCAAGAAACATGGACTTGAGCCTGATTATCGAAAACCTTTCAGTCGGTTACGCGATGGCTTACTTGGTTGGCTTAATCAGTATGATTATGTTTGCTCGCTTGATTCCAAAACTTCAAAAAGTGAACCTACACGACTCGGCAGAGCAAATCGCCCAAGAACGTGGGTTAGGCGCTTCAGGTCAGCGTAAGGTTTACTTGCCCATTATTCGTGCTTATCGAGTGGGACCAGAGCTCATCTCTTGGACTGACGGTAAGAATCTGCGTGAACTGGGCATCTATCGCCAAACAGGCTGTTACATCGAGCGTATTCGACGTAATGGTATTCTTGCCCATCCAGATGGTGATGCAATTCTGCAAGAAGGCGATGAGATCGCATTGGTTGGTTTCCCAGATAGCCACGCTCGTCTAGACCCAAGCTTCCGTAACGGTAAAGAAGTTTTCGACCGTAACCTTCTCGATCTGCGTATCGTGGAAGAAGAGATCGTCGTTAAGAGTGACAGTATCGCAGGTAAGCGCCTATCAGACTTAAACCTGTCTGAATACGGCTGTTTCCTTAACCGCGTAGTACGTGCTCAGATTGAAATGCCGATGGACTTAAACATCGTGCTTTCTAAAGGTGACGTCCTACAGGTGAGTGGTGAAAAGAGTCGAGTGCACGGCCTAGCTGAAAAAATTGGTTTCATCTCAATCCACAGCCAAATGGCGGATTTGATGGCCTTCTGTAGCTTCTTCATTTTGGGTATTTTGTTTGGTTTGATCACCATGACATTCGGTCAGGTATCGTTTGGGCTAGGTAACGCGGTTGGCCTGCTTCTATCGGGCATCATGCTTGGTTTCCTACGAGCGAACCACCCTACTTTCGGTTATGTGCCTCAAGGTGCTCTGAACATGGTCAAAGACCTCGGTTTGATGTTCTTTATGGTCGGTATCGGCTTGAGCGCCGGTGGTAAGATATTTGAGCACTTAACCCAAGTTGGCCCACAGGTAATAGGTATTGCCCTAGTAGTGAGTGTGCTGCCAGTATTCTTCGCTTACTTGGTTGGCGCTTACGTATTGAAGATGAACCGAGCTTTGTTGTTCGGTGCAATCATTGGCGCGCGAACTTGCGCTCCAGCGATGGACATCGTAAATGACCACGCTCGCTCAACGATTCCGGCTCTGGGTTATGCGGGTACTTATGCGATAGCCAATATATTGATGACCTTAGCAGGTACTTTCATCATCATAATTAGCTAGCATCTGCTGCATTAAAAGCAGCCAAGCTTAGATATTTCAAATGCACTAATTCACTTTGGGTTAGTGCATTTTTTATAACCTGTTTTAAGCGGTTCAAGCCTTCTTCCCCACTCCTGCTCTTAACTCTCTTCATCCCTTATTTCTACTCTTGTCCCCCTTCGAATCGCGGTAGCCGTATCCGCTCTTAAATCTCTTCGCATCCCGCCACTCGAATCCCATATCTGCTCTTAATCTCTTGAACCAAATAGCAGACAAAAAAATAGGCGCTCAATGAGCGCCTATTTCGTTTAGATTCGATAACTTGAATTAGATGTCAGCTACATCAAATTCAACAGCTGGGTTAACGTCAGCTTCGTAATCAACACCTTCAACACCGAAACCAAATAGCTTCAAGAACTCTTCTTTGTACTCTACGTAGTCAGTCAGTTCTTTTAGGTTCTCAGTTGTGATTTGAGGCCATAGGTTACGACAGTGATCTTGAATGTCTTCGCGAAGCTCAAGGTCATCTAGACGTAGACGGTTCACTTCATCCACTTCTGGCGCGCTGCCGTCTTCTTTGTATAGACGTTGGCTGAACATACGGAAGATCTGTTCCATACAACCTTCGTGAATACCTTCTTCACGCATCTTCTTGAACACCATAGCGATGTAAAGAGGCATTACAGGGATTGCTGAACTTGCTTGAGTCACTACAGACTTAAGAACAGCAACGTTTGCAGTACCGCCAGTTTGGCCTAGCTTCTCGTTCAGCGCTGTCGCTGCACGGTCTAGATCCATCTTAGCTTTACCTAGTGCGCCATCCCAGTAGATTGGCCACGTTAGTTCAGTACCGATGTAGCTGTAAGCAACCGTCTTACAACCGTCCGCTAGAACACCAGCTTCAGAAAGAGCATTGATCCAAAGTTCCCAATCTTCACCGCCCATTACAGTAACAGTGTCTTTGATCTCTTCTTCAGTTGCAGGCTCTACGCTTGCTTCGATGATTGTGTCTTTGTTCGTATCAACCGCAGTTGACGTGTACGTTTCACCGATAGGCTTTAGAGATGAACGAATTACTTCGCCAGTCTCTGGCATTTTACGCACTGGAGACGCCAGTGAGTATACAACCATATCGATTTGGCCTAGATCTTCTTTGATCAGGTCAATTGTTTTCTGTTTCGCTTCGTTAGAGAAAGCATCGCCGTTCAGGCTTTTTGAATACAGGCCTTCTTCTTTAGCTAGCTTGTCGAACGCTGCTGAGTTGTAGAAACCAGCTGTGCCCGGCTTTTTCTCAGTACCGGCTTTCTCAAAGAAAACACCGATAGTTGAAGCGCCGCCACCAAATGCAGCCGCAATACGTGAAGACAAGCCGTAGCCACTTGAAGAGCCAACAACTAGTACACGTTTAGGTGCGTTTGCGATTGGGCCTTGAGCTTTTGTGTAAGCAATTTGTTCTTTTACATTAGCTTCACAACCGACTGGATGTGTTGTAGTACAGATGAATCCGCGAATTCGAGGTTTGATGATCATATTCAACTTCCTTAAAAAATCAGGTTAAGGATAAAAGTTTCGTACGCAAATGGCATCTAATTTCTGTAAAAATGTGGCGAAAATGCAAGTGGTTGGAGCACTCAGTGAATATTTGCTGACTAAGTCACCATTTGTTAACGCCTCTATTGCAACTTCTACGACAAAAACAAAAAAGGCACCTAATAAGGCTGTCTCTTGATCACAAG
>NZ_JBFRPB010000078.1:0-1195 GCF_041471785.1 Vibrio sp. 10N.261.51.C6
GTGGAAAGAGCTGCCATCTTGAAGCAGTACATCATCAAAGGTGTCGAGCTTATTTGGTAGACCGACATTCTGCTGGCGAGCAAATTGAGCTATTGCTCGAATAACAAGTTGCCGCATGAAATTAGGAAACTCATTTTTCCTCAACTGGTTATGGTAAGGCTTGTATGCCACGGCACCTTCAGGGCTCAAGCACATCCCATTGAATTGTCGCAGTAAATCCGCAATGGAAGTGCAGTTTCCTTTGCTTAACGCGGCCACTAAGCTAATGACTAGCTGCTCGGGTAATATCGCCCGACACCGTTTCATCAGGCCTGTACTTTTCGCCATTTTTTGGAGGGTGTCAGCATTAAAGAATTGCTTAAATTGCTTCTGTAAGGAGATAATCGTCATCGGCTTCACTATTGATGTAGGTAGTTTGTTTGGCGACGATTATCTGATCATAAATGAAGCCTTTTTTCTATCTAAATAAACAAGAGCGATTCAATTGGGTCGTGCATAGCTACTGTTTAATGACCAATCATTACCATCTACTCGTCGAAACTCCTGATGGGAACTTAAGTAAGGGAATGCGTCAGCTTAATGGTGTGTATACCCAAAAGTTCAATAGAAAACATAACCGAGTCGGTCATCTATACCAAGGTCGCTTTAAAGCCATTTTAGTCGACAAAGACGCTTATCTATTGGAAGTGGGACGTTACATTTTACTTAACCCCGTTCGTGCAAATATAGTGGATACACCGAACGAATATGAGTGGATCAGTTGGCCTTTTGTTACTGGTTTAAAAGAGTCACCAGACTGGCTAGCGGTTGATCAAACCTTGTTTCAATTTGGCCGCCAGAGAAATAAGGCTGTTGAGAAATACAAGCAATTCGTTTTCGAGGGGGTTGGTAAGCCACTATGGACAGGATTAAAGCAGCAGGTGTACCTAGGCAGTGATGAGTTTGTGAACAGTCATCTTCCTAATTTGAATTTAGCAGAGGGAGATATCAAAGAGGTTCCGGCAAAACAGCGACGTGCTAAACCTCTTTCGCTAAAGGAGTACCAAGACTCAGCGCCTAGTAGAAATGATGCCATTATTGCTGCATTTAATAGCGGTGGCTATACGCAAAAGCAAATAGGGAATCACTTCGACTTACATTATTCACGAGTCAGCCGTATAGTGGCAAAAGGCAAGACCTGCCCCCCCCCCCCCCC
>NZ_JBFRPB010000078.1:1994-11387 GCF_041471785.1 Vibrio sp. 10N.261.51.C6
CCCCCCCCCCCCCGTTGTTAGGTATGCCCGTAAGAAATGAAGTGGCTTAATTGCTCGCAGCCCTTGGGGTTACTACGCTCTTAGGGAGGGATTGTTCAACAACGCCACCTGTAAATCTCAAAAATCCTACATATTTTTCTTTAAAATTCCGCTTCCGTTTATTTTGTGACTGAATGGGCGCGTTAGCTAATATTTTTTGTCATCTACTGTGTTTCTGGCTCAGCGATTGGGTTGGCTGGGTTAAAATTTATTGGTAAAAGATCGGATGTCCTATTTCACTTCCATTTTTATTCTTTTTTTTCATTACTTTAAGGGGATTTAGGCTTATGAGGCGATTTTGATAGTATAAAACAATTTACTTAGCGTGCTAACCAAGTATAATAGTTAGCACGCTAAGTAAATGGGAACCATGATGCAAAAAGAATTCGACCATATGAAAGAGCTATCACTGGCAGAACAATTGGGGCGTCTGCATCGCTTATGGCGCACCTCTGTTGACATTGAACTTGCCCCTTTAGAGTTAACTTACCCACGCTGGACAGCCTTATGGAAACTGTGGCGATTAGGCGACAACCTCAGTCAAAAAGTATTAGCCAATGCCTTAGAAATTGAACTGGCCTCTTTAATGCGCACCTTAGCCCAATTAGAACAGCAAGGGCTCATTGAACGCCACTGTTGCCCCCATGATAAACGCGCCAGACTTGTCAATTTGACTCCTGCTGGACTCGATTTAATAACGAAAGTTGAAGTAACAATTATCAATATCCGTAGCCAATTGCTCTTAGGCATAAACGCTGAAGAACTTACTGAGTTTGAAAGAGTAATTAATCTGATTGGTAATAATGCGTTAACCAAATTAGCTAAAATGACAGACAAGTAAGTGAATACAAATATGACACCAGATCAACAATTTTCGCGGCTAACAAAAATTGCCTTAGCAGGCTTTATGCTGGTATTTGGTTACTTTATGTTTGCTGATGCGACTATGCCATTAACGCCGCAGGCTATGGCAACTCGGGTTGTGACTAAGGTTACCCCACAAGTTAATGGCCGCATTAAAACTATTGCTGTCACTAATAACCAAGTTGTTAGCAAGGGTGAATTACTGTTTAAAGTAGATCCTAGACCGTATAAGTTAGCGGTAGATGAAGCGCAGTTGGCTTTAGAGCAAGTCCAGCAAGATAACGCTGAGCTAGATGCCTCTTTGTTAGCGGCGCAAGCTGATGTCAATGCCAGCCAAACCACATCACAACAAAAACGCAGCGAAGCAAAGCGTCTTGATGCACTGTACAAAACTAATGGCGTATCCCAACAGCAACGCGATCAAGCTGACAGCGATGCCGCTGCGGCTGAAGCAAATTTGCTGGCAACCCAAGCCCGTTTAAAGCAATTAGAAGTGAGCCGCGGTGTTTACGGTAACAATAACTTAAAAGTACGTCAGGCCGAAAATCGCTTAGCCCAAGCCAAATTAAACCTGTCTTATACCCAAGTTCATGCGGATCAAGACGGCACAGTTACTAACTTGCAAATCATGGTCGGCGGCTTTGCGGCCATTGGCCAGCCACTGCTGGCTCTTGTTTCTGATGATGTGGATATTATTGCTGATTTTAGAGAAAAGGCATTACGAGATGTCTCAATTTCATCTAAAGCCCTTGTTGCGTTTGACGGTGAACCAGGCCGTTTATATCGCGCCCACGTCAGCAGTATTGATGCTGGGGTTAGCGCCGGACAGTTCGATGCCAATGGCAGTTTAGCGACTCCGCAACAATCTGATCGCTGGGTCCGTGACGCCCAAAGAATGAGATTGCATTTACAATTAGATAATGACGAAGTCATGAGAACATTGCCAACGGGGGCACGGGCGACGGTGCAGATAATGCCAGAAAATAGTTTGCTGAACTTATTAGCTCATGGGCAGATTAAAGCCATCAGTATGCTGCACTATATCTATTAACATCAAACATTTGATAGATGCGCTATTTTAAATATATTACAGCGACACAAGGCAACAATCATGTTACTAAGATTTAATCCCATGACAGCCAATGATTTACGTCAATGTCTACGTATTGCCACTGCTGGCACGATTGGCTTTACTGTGTGCAAACTGTTCGGCTTTAGTAACGGGGTGTTTTATACTGTTACCCCTATGGTATTGCTAGGGCTAGCACCTGTGTTCACCGCCCATGTCGCGCGGCAGGTGTTGGCGTCTTCTGTCACAGCTGGATTAGTGGTAGGCGTTATCGGTGGTTTATTTGGTGGCCATCCAGTCTTAATGACCCTGATTATTTTTGGGGTGTTTGTTGGCTTTTTTACCGCCATGACCCGCGGCAGTTTTTTTCTTTATGGTGCCAATAGTTTACTTAATCTGAGCATCATGCTTAATTTTGCCAGTTACCCTGATACTGATCTAAACGGTCTCATCGGCGCTAATCTCGGCGCCACAATACTGGCAATCATTATCGCCTATATCATGGTCTCGTTAATCCCTGATGTTGAACCCAGAAAATTGCAAAAACCACCAGCAAAATCAGTAAATCGAATGCGACATGAAGTATTACTGGGGGCAACTATCGCCACAGCATCTTTTGTAGTGTTCCAGATATTTAATCTGCAAGACTCTATGTCGGCGCAAGCTGCCACAATTTTATTACTTTATCCGATGCATTTTACTGGGGTATTAAATTATGCCCTTAAACGTGCGATAGGTACCTTTCTTGGAGTGACATTCGGTGTGTTAGCCCAGTTGTTTCTTTATGATTGGTCAGGGCTGTTGATCTTAGTCGTGCCGGTTTTATGGTTTGGGTTAATGCTATTTAGCCAAGTACACGTCAAAGAAAACGTCGGCGCTGGGGTTGGCTTTGGAGCGATGACCACGCTGGGGATTTTATTTGGCCAATACCTCACCCCAGGTAGCGATCTGATATATAGTGCACTTTACCGTATTAGCAGTATTTTGGTTGCCATCGTAGCGACTTTATTACTGTGTTACATCATGCACACTTTACTTAACCGATTTGCTGCAACGCGCTTAAGTTATCAGTAATGCTGATAATGATTAATCGAGCATGGAAAAAAACTGCTTGTGACTCAGCATTAGAAACAATAGGGTCTTGTCTTTTGTCTCTCATAACAATCACCTGATTCCAGTACGGGATCAGGTACTAGTATTTCAATAAAGCAATTGGAGACACCGTTGAAACTTTTTCCTCTTTGCCATACCTGTAGTTATTCATGATTTGCTAATGTTTACTTTTCCGAAACTCATTTCTGCCCAAAGGTATGCTGGCGGTAGCATGTAACGCAAAAATGCCCTCAATGAAATGAGTTCTATTGCTTGAAAGTCGTGCGCCACTGAACCGGCGATAGCTTGTTGTTCCAATGACTTTGGACGACTGTACTTGATACCAATTTGTATAGCGGCGTTAGCGATGGCGAGAGCATCATTATGATCCGTTTTATGACCTTCTAGGTATCCTTTCACCTTCTTAGGGTTAATGATTCGGACTTCATGCCCAAGTTTTTCTGCTAATTGCCCCCAGTAATGGCAACCGCAACAACCTTCCATGGCGACAATCGAAGGCTTAGCCTTTGCCAAGAACTCTTTCATCTTCTGGCGACTCAGAGGTTTATTGGACATTAGCTCACCATGAATGCTGATATGGCAGGCTTGAAGAACATTTTTTGCTAAGTCGATAGCGATAACATTTTTAGTCAACATATTGGAACCCTCGGTTTTTTCTCACACTCCTAAGTCTAGATTGCTAAGGAGGGAGTGGATTCCATACATCATGTTAGCCTTGCAGTTTATACTTATCTTGGTTGATGCTGTTTTTCTAAACTAAAGTAATGTTATTGCTCACTGAGACCAAACATAACTCTCCATTGAAATGGAGTGATGCAAGATTGGACTTTCCAACACCGTAAGATTATCAGCGTCATCTTTTGCTCCCATAGCAATAACTAACGGCAAATAATGCTCAGAGGTAGGATGTGACTTCGCATAGTGAACAGACTTAACGTGAGGCTGTTTTGCCTCCGCTAAATTGCCTTCAAGAGCGATTTTCCGTGCCCAATTTTGGAATTTGTTTGCATAATCTGCGACGCGCTCGTGACTCATTCGAATGTCATATAAATTGTGCGTCAGGCTACCTGAGCAGATAACCGCAATATTCTGCTTACGCAATTGTTTCAAGGTATTACCGAGCTTTTCTAGTTCATCTGGTGACAGATCAACATTCAGCGACAATTGCACTATTGGCTTGTCTGCATTTGGGCGCAGGTGATACAGCGGTACCCAAACACCGTGATCCCAGCCTCGGTAATTGTCCGCCTTAGTTTCGAAACCATTGTTGGTTAATAAGTCGATGACTTTATTACCAACAATGTGTGAGCCCATCGCAGGATAGTTCAATTCGTACAATTCAGGTGGAAAGCCACCAAAGTCGTGAATGGTTTCTGGTTGGTCGTTGGTGATAACGACATTACCGCGGGCAACCCAATGTGGTGATATCACTAATATAGCTTCCACATCATCAAATTTAGCTACTTGATGGGTTAAATTATCGGTCGCCTGTTGTTGAGCCTCGATGCTTGCGCCTAACGCAAACATCGGAGAACCGTGACCAACGAACATCAGAGGTGCTAGTTTCATACTCCCTCCGGTAAATATTTAAACCAATCCAAGTACGGCCCCTGAGGAATTATGCCAGATGGATTTAGCGCAGTTACCGAGTAATAGCCCGCTTTAATATGATCGACACGAGTGTTTTTCGCAAAGGCTTCGATTTGTAATAAGCGGTCCAAATACGCTGACAACGCAGGGTAGTCAGAGATGGCTTTGATGTTAGTTTTAAATAGGCCATGGTAGGCCACATCAAATCGGATCAAGGTAACGAATAACCGAATGTCGCTTTCGGTTAGTTGGTTGCCAACGGCAAAATCGTTATTCGCAAAATGTGTTTCCAGTTCTTCTAAGCGAGCGAAAATATCAACCATGGCTTCGTCGTAAGCTTTCTGGCTTGAAGCGAATCCTGCGCGATACACACCATTGTTTAAGCTGTCGTAGATACTGGCATTAAACTCTTCAATTTGTGATTGCAACTCAGTCGGGTACAAATTGATGTTTGAATTATGAATCGGTCTTAAGTCTTCGTTCAAAATATGAAGAATATCAGCAGACTCGTTGTTGATGATTTTGTTATCACCACAATCCCAAAGTACAGGCACAGTCGCTCGACCAGTGTATTGGTCATCAGTCATCGTATAAAGATGGTGAGCGTATTCCACTCCCTCAATGCCACTCTCTGTAGAGCCTACCGTTGAATCAGATTCACCCCCAAATTGCCAACCGAAATCTGTTAGTACTGGGTCTAAGATTTTTACGTCAATTACATCTTCTAAGTTAAACAACGAGCGAGCAATTAATGTGCGTGTTGCCCAAGGACAAATGTAAGCAGCATAGAGTCGCAAACCTTTATCGACTGCTGACTGTGCATCGTCAATGCGATTTGTGAATGCGCTGCTTTGGCGGATGAAGCGGCCTTCACTGTCTTTCTCTTGAACGGGATCCCACTTGCGTTCCCACTTACCATTTACCAACATAATCTTTCCTTATTTCGAAGAGCCCCTTGCGAGCGTACGCCATGGGCGTCTGTTGTTTGTCTAATTTGTTTCGAGTCCAATAGCTTTTATTAAGCGGTTTTGGTTGCACCAAGTAAGCGGTTATCAATGGCAAACTTTCCGCCACCTTGAATGGCTAGCGCTAAAGTGGCAGCGAATAACGCCAAAGCAAACTCGTAACCGTTATTGCTGATAAATAAGCCATGGCTGATGTGAACGCTGAAGATTGCCACTAACATGGCAAATGCATTGACCAGTGCTGCTGGGCGAGTCAAAAGGCCAAATATCAAGGCTAAACCTCCGAAGAATTCTGCACTGCCAGCCATCAATGCCATTAGGTAACCGGGTGCTAGCCCAATGCTTGCCATCCATTGGCCAGTACCTTCAAGTCCATAGCAACCAAACCAGCCAAACAGCTTTTGCGCACCATGTGCAGCCAAAATGATTCCTACCGGAACTCTCAGTACTAGTGCCGCAAAGCCAGCATTGGATTGAATTACTTTGTTAAAAATGTGCTTGTTCATGGTATTTCCCTCAGAGTTGATTTATTCAAGTAAGTCTTAACTTGGGAATAAGATTAATCTTTCTCCTTTAGATGATAAATGGCATTATCATTGAATGATTTCCAATGTATTGTTGGTAATTGACTTATTAAAAGGATTTGTTTAATGGATAGGATTGACACCATGAAGGCGTTTCTCACGGTCTCTAGAGAAGGCAGTTTTACCAAGGCAGCAGAGAAACTGGGAACGTCAAATCAGTTGGTCAGTAAGTACGTATCTCATTTGGAGGAACAACTCGGGGTACGCCTGCTTAACCGCACGACGAGAAAAGTACACCTTACAGAAGCGGGCGAGCGATGTGTGCAACACGTTCAGCACATTTTGGAAAGTATTCAAGACATGGAAGGGAGCATGGGGCAGTTAAAGAATGAGGCGCAAGGTTTACTGCGTATCAGTGCTCCTGTGACTTTTGCTACCAAGCATCTCGCTTCACTTATTCGGGATTTTAAGCAGCTCAATCCGGCTGTGGGTATCGATTTGCAACTCAACGATCGGAAAGTCGATGTGGTTGAGGAGGGCTTTGATTTAGCGTTACGGATCGGGCAATTAAAAAGCTCATCCTTAATTGCAAAGCGTGTTGCTCCGGTTCGGTTGGTTATGTGTGCTTCCCCAGACTATCTTGAACGGCATGGAACGCCAGAGCATCCGGAACAGCTTATTCCAGAGCATCTGCTAAGCTACAGCTACATGGATTACAGTCAATCCGAGTCCCCACTTATGAATGCGCTGAAGCGCTCGTCAAAAGAGGAGAGTTCCGGTATATCCTGCAACAACGGAGATATCCTCGTTGAGTCCGCTATAGCGGGAGAGGGTTATGTTTTTCAACCCACTTTTATCGTGTCTGACGCAGTAAAGAAGGGCCAACTTAACGTTATTCTAAAAGAGTTTGAGCCAGAACCCATGGCGCTATATGCGGTGTATCCGCACCGTAAGCTGATTGCGACTAAGTTGAGTGTTTTTATTGAGTTTCTCAGTGACTATTATGGTGATTTACCGTATTGGGATGATGTTTTTTAAGACTTGAACGGCTCCTGTAGTGGCTAAGTGAACTTGCCCACGTAGTTAGAGGTTTGCAATACCTGAGTTAATCCTTTAAATGCTAATTTAGCAGAATCACTGACTCATAAATGTCCAACTCCGTGCTGACTGGGTAGATCATCGTAAGGCAGACCTGCCCCAGCTAGTTCACTGACAGCGCGCGCGTCGAATGTTAGACGCACTGGCTGAGACATTGCTTGACTAGTGGACTGGCCGAGTAGGCTTGTTTTGGTTGTCGTGTGTACGTTTTTTGAAGACAAAAGCAGAGAGCTTTAACACGCCATAACACAAAAAGGCGGGCACCATGGTCAGCACAGTAAGCTTAACAAATGAGACGCCGAAAACCGCTAACCCAGATAGGTTTCGTTTTCCTTCTTCGAGTGCAAGCTCGGTTGCTGCACTATTTATTGTTCCTGCCCAAGTTGATAGCTCTAGGGTCCACATTACTGCGCAGATGATAAGCGAGATGATTAAGACAATAGCAGAGCGCTGCTTCCAACGATAAACGAGATATTTCATTATACACCTGCCTTAGTGTTGTGTTTCTGTCTCATTTTTCTGCTCACACCTTTTATCCACTGCCAGTGCAGAGCGAGATGGATACCAAGCATTGGCATCACTAGGTTTCCTAGGTCATGATGTAGCTTGGACCAAACAGGCAGTATCTCTACTGGCATACCTAGCTGAGGTAGCAAAGCTTCGGAAACTAAGAATCCGCTGAGTGTTGCCATCAGCATGACCAAGTAGAACAAAGCATCCCAAACCGCATTGAATCGATCTTTAGCAGATTGTTTGTGGATGAAATTTTTTGGAAGAGATACCATCCAGTTCCAATGCAGTAGTAAGTGGATAATCAAAGGAATAATAAACAAAAGGCTCAGCCATTCGTGAGCTGCTACACCTGTTGCTTTGGGGATACAGACTAAGATAAAGCCGATCAGCAATAGGATGTCCATGACATACTGAGTCTTTACCAAACTGTCTTTCCATGTACGGGTTTGCATGATCAATTGCCTGATAGGTTGTTAAGCCATAAAAATTCATGCTTATAAACTATCAAGTTGGCACCTTGATTCAACTGATTTTACAGTCATTTACAGTTAGAAATGCCGCGCGTCTTGATAGCACGGCATTTGTGATCGGCTCCAAATAGATTGAGTATCAAATTAAGCGACTTTTCATGCCTTAAGAATCGGGCTTTTTACCAGTTTATGTCCCGTCCTGAAATGTGTTTACACACTGAGAGGTAGCCTCTCAGTGTTAAGTCAATTCTTAGTAAAATCAAACATGTTTAGAGTTGTTATTTCTCTGTGTGATAGGCTTTTGAGACAGCAAAGCTGTCTTCAAACCAGTTCCAACTCTTTACTTTCCCATCGACGACTTGAACGCGCACAGCCCAACTAAATTTTCCAGTGTCAGCGCCAGTGTTGTTTGCTGTGGCACTCATGGTCCCCATAAAGACGGCTTGATCACCGTTGGCAAAACTATAATCTGTAGTCCAGCTCGTTGTTTTTAATCCAGCACCAAAGCGAGGCAAGAAGGTATTTAAAACTGTTTCTTTAGACTCCCAGTTACCAATCCAAGGAATAGAATCATCTCCTTCATTATGCCAAACAAAATCGTCAGCCATTAGAGTACTTAGCTTTTCCATATCCCCAGATCCAGCAGCCCACAGAAAAGCTTGGGCAATCTCTAGGGTTTTTGCAGATTGTTCTGCCTTAGATTTATCCATGTCTGTTGCGTAACTTGCTTGAATTACTGCGAATAAGCTGAAATATATCACTAAAATTGTTTTTAACATTACGTCTCTCCGTTTAGTTGAACGTAGGATGAAGCAAACGACTCCCTCTGTAAAAGTAGAAGTCGAATAGAGCTGAATCAAATGTATTGAGCTTGATGGTACTGTGGTAGATAAGGGAATTTGGGCAATAGGCTTTGCAATAAAGCTGATCAGTCAAATTTTAAGAGCACAAACGAGCCTAAAATGATTTCTTGTCCAGAACTGCAAGGCGCATGGGTAAAACAATCAGTGCGATTTCAAAAAGCATGCAGAAAATTTGTGAAGAGCTAGATGATGAGTTACTTGTACGTCAATCATCTGGATTCCAGCTCACTAACTCAATGTCTAGGGCTGCTGGTGCGGATCACAAATCGTTTAAATTTAGATCTC
>NZ_JBFRPB010000079.1:0-2471 GCF_041471785.1 Vibrio sp. 10N.261.51.C6
GAGCCATCTGCTAAATCTGTTTCAGCAAGCGCGATGCTTGGCACCGATTCAATCGTTGGGATATCACCATCAATAATCGTCAGTGTGACAGTGGCCGTTTCAACATCGATATCGCCATCGCTTGACGTAAAGACGAGAGATTTAACGATATCGCCACTCTCGTGGTCTAAATCACGGTTTGGCTCAAAACGCACATTACCTTCAATAGTGACGAACACATCACCCTCAGTGAACGTAAATTTCTGCTCGCCCGTGATTGTTGGATCTAGAGTTTGAGCGGTACCACCGTCATAAGTGAACTGGGTAATCACTGCGCCATCGGCACTTTGCGCCGTCATTACATCAATGGTATTGGTCGTCACCGTACCGTCAGCTAAATTCGGCTCGGTAATGCCCAGCGTGCCGTTCGCCATGATTTGGACGTCATCACCAATGGTCACCGATAACGGAGACATCAAGGAATCATCACCATCAGAATCGACGGCATAGACTGGTAATTCAAACGTCAGTTCGTTATTGTCGAGACCATCGGCATGGTCTAACGCCTCAAGCAACGTGAAGGTGTATTCACCCAACGTGGTACCTGAAAAGCTTAAGCTGAAGACAGGAACGTCCGTTCCACCGTCGTCAATAAAGCCAGTATAGATGCCTGAGTCTGCTGGGTCTTCTTTAAGCTCAACCGCAATGTTGTTCGACGTTAACGCACCACCCACATTGAACTCAGTTGGTTCGATTCGGAACTTCTCGACATCATCACTTTGGTTGGTAAACGAGATAGTCTCGGTTTGACTCACCGCACTGCCGCTTGGTGTCGAGCCATCAGAAAGTTGTGTTTCTGATAGCGTCACGCTTGGTACGGATTCGATGGTTGGAATATCACCATCGGTAATGGTCAGAACAACCGTCGCCGTTTCAACATCCACATCGCCATCGCTTGAGGTCACGACAATCGATTTGACGATGTCTTCGCTAACCGTGTGGTCTAGATTGCGGTTTGGTTCGAAGCGTACTTCACCTTCAAGAGTGATGAACAACTCACCCTCTGTGAAGCTAAATTGCTGCTCACCTGTGTCCGTTTGATCCAGTGTTCGAACTTGACCGTCATACGTAAACTGAGTGATCGTCGCACCATCGGCACTTTGTTCTGGCATCACATCGATGGTATTGGTTGTCACTGTGCCGTCTGCAAGATTTGGTTCAGTGATATCTAACGTACCACCTTGCATGATTTGAACATCATCACCAATGGTCACGTTAAGTTGAGACACCAACGAGTCATCGCCATCGCTATCGACCGCGTAAACCGGTAAGTCGAAACTCAAATTATTATTTGCGAGGCCATCTACATGGTCTAGTGCTTCAAGTAAGGTGAAGGTGTATTGACCTAAATTGGTATCCGAGAAGCTAATAGTAAAGACGTTAGCTTCAACATCCGACGCGTCTTTAACAAAACCGATGTAATCGCCAGCACTGTTAGGATCTTCTTTTAGCTGAACCGCCAAGTTGTTTGACGTTAACGTACCTAGAGTATTGAACTCTGTTGGCTCGATACGGAACGACTCAACATCGTCACTCTCATGAGTAAACTGAATGACTTTGGTGTCGCTGACCGCAGAGTTAGATGGATCAGAGCCATCGGCTAGATTCGTTTCAGATAGTGAGATTGGTGGAATGACATCTATGGTTGGGACATCGCCGTCCGTAATCGTAAGCGTCACTGTCGAGGTAAGAACGTCATCATCGCCATCGCTTGACGTCACCACGATGCTCTTAACGATATCGCCAGCCGAGTGGTCTAAATCGCGGTTCGGCTCAAAGCGCACTTCCCCTTGAGTCGTAATAAACAGTGAGCCTTCCGTGAAAGTAAACTCTTGCTCGGTCGCATCATTCGGGTTTAGAGAGTAAGCGGTGCCGTCATAGGTAAATTGAGTCACGCTCGCGCCATCAGCACTTGCGGATGTTAATACATCGAAAACGGATGTCGTTGGCGTACCTGCAGCTAAGTCAGCCACAGTAGGCTCTTCAATTGTCAGTTCGCCACTTGCCATAACTTGAACATCATCAGTAATCATCACCGATAGTGGTGACATTAACGAATCATCACCGTCGCTATCGACAGCGTAAACTGGCAAGTTGAATGTTAGATCGTTATTGCCTTGAATCGGTGTGTGGTCAATCGCTTCCAGAAGCGTGAAGGTATACTCACCCAAAGTGGTACTGCTGAAATCGAGTGTAAATACCGTGGTTTCGACATTCGAAATATCAGTCGTGAAACCAATGTAATTACCTGAACCTGTTGGCTCTTCTCGAATCTCAATGATCAAGCCATCGGACTTGAGCGCATTGTTAGTATTAAACTCATTTGGCTCTAAACGGAATTTCTCAACGTCATCACTTTGATTAGTGAAAGTGATGGTTTCTGTTTGGCTCACAGCACCAACGATTGGAGAAGAGCCATCTGCTAAATCTGT
>NZ_JBFRPB010000080.1:0-698 GCF_041471785.1 Vibrio sp. 10N.261.51.C6
ATGGACGACACCGTGAAGGTCTCTTCGATCTTGTCGCCGATATTTAACTGATTAAACGCGCTGTTGGCAGTGAACACCCAATGACCATTAGCATCAATAGTCAGGTCACCGTTGGTGCCTGAAATAGAATCCGGTGTGAATGCATTATCTGGATTATCCACGTCAGTACTGGTCAACGTTCCTGATGTCGTTACCGCTTTATCAGTCTCATCCACACTGACTGTTGCGGTACTGACTGTCGCTGCATCGTTAGTGCCATTAATCGTCACTTTGATGGTCGACGGTGTGCCATCAACAGACGACACCGTGAAGGTTTCTTCGACCTTATCGCCAACGTTCAATTGATTAAACGCACTGCTCGCGGTGAACACCCAGTGGCCACTGGCATCAATAGTAAGGTCGCCATTGGTACCTGAAATCGAATCCGGTGTAAACGCATTATCTTGATTATCCACGTCGGTACTGGTCAATGTTCCTGATGTGGTTACCGCTTTGTCAGTTTCATCGATGGCAACGGTCGCGCTACTGACAGTAGCGGCGTCGTTAGTGCCGTTAATCGTCACTTTGACCGTTGACGTTGTGCCATCAATAGACGAGACAGTGAAGGTCTCTTCGACTTTATCGCCGACGTTCAATTGATTAAACGCGCTGTTGGCGGTGAACACCCAATGCCCATTAGCATCAATAGTTAGGTCGCC
>NZ_JBFRPB010000081.1:0-6163 GCF_041471785.1 Vibrio sp. 10N.261.51.C6
AAGTGTGGAGTTGGTTAAGGCAACACTATCTAGCAAACCAAAACTTCATTGATTATAACGATATTGTTTCGAAGGTCTGTAGCGCTTGGAATGGATTTCTTGAGTGCAAAGATCGCGTCACAAAAATGTGTACAAGAGATTGGATTGACCTGATCAGTTAATTTTCCGGATTGGTATTACTTCTAACTCTGGTAGTTAAGCTAAATAGAGCAGAGCGCTAATCTGATTGCTTTACTATGTGAAATTCCCTATCGCGTACGAACCTCGCCGTAAGGAGTGACGAACGTTATTGCTTGAATACGTAAAGGGTAATTGTCGATTATGTTCGTATTAGTACTCGTTTAGCTGCTATCTAAACCATACCTGATACACGTATCTGGAACCCTGAGACTGACTAAGGAAAAGGTAGTATGCTTAACACTTCAAGCTATCACACTCACTATGCATAAATAGAGATGTTGATTCGAAAGACCATCAAACAAACCTAAATAGCTATCTCGTAGATACAAAAACGCCTAGCGTTTGCTAGGCGTTGATAAATAGTGTCTCTAATACATCGACTACAGTATTTGCTTAAGCACCCTATCGGCTTTCACACGAGTGATCTTACGAATCAACTTCTGAACTTCCATCGGGTAGCTCTCTACCTTGTCTAACTGCTTATAAGTACAGATAAGCTGAGTGTGTTGAAGGATGTTATCCACTTCAGCCTGAAACTTGTCTGTTAGGTGATGGTAGTTATCTTGGATAAAGATACCGTTCTCTAGATCCAACTTCCATGCGCGTGGATTTAGATTATTACCTGTTAGTAGCATGTAGCGCTTATCTACCCAAATGCCCTTTAGGTGGAAGCTATTGGAATCGTGTTGCCAAAGTCGAATTGATAGATTACGGCTAGCAATATGAGCTTCATTCGCTTTAGCGAAACGGCGTAAGTTCAGTTCGTAAAGGTATGGCAAACCACCAATCGTTTTAAACTCTTCTTCTGGTGAGATAAAGAAATCATTCGCTGTCTTATCACCAACAACAATGCTGACCTTTACGCCACGCTTAAGTGCTTTCTTCACTTCTTTAGCTAGGCTAGGTGGGAAGTTGAAGTAAGGTGTGCAGATGAAGATTTCATCTTTAGCTTGAGCGACGAGTTGGTTGATTCCCTGATTCAGACGGTTACGTCTTTTACCGATACCAACCAATGGTGTTACAGCCACTTGCTCTGCTGAAACCTCTTGCCCTTCGAATTGATACTGAGACCTTGCCAATGATGCTCGAAACTGACGAATCGCTGGTTTCAGTTCTTTGGTCGCAGGCTTGTTCTTATCAGCCAGGTCATAAACAGCGCTGTCCGCAACCATCTGTTCGTGTACGTAGGCAAACATTGAGTCAGCAAGAGCTGCATTGTTTAAAACATGGTAACGATCAAAGCGATAGCGGTCATGGTAATTCAGATAGATATTGTTAAGGCTTGCACCGCTGTATATCACGCTATCATCGACGATAAAGCCTTTTAAGTGCAATACGCCAAAGACTTCTTTGCCGCGAACGGGAATGCCATAGACAGGCACAGAATGTTGATATTTCTCTGCGAACTCTTTATACATGGCTGCATTGCCTTCAGAAGACTCTGCGCCAATCAATCCACGCTGCGCCCGGTGCCAATCGACACAAACGCTCACGTCTAATTCTGGATTCTTTTGCTTTGCTTCATATAAGGCAGTTAGGATCTCACGGCCAGCCTCATCATCTTCAAGATACAAAGCGACTAAACTAATACGAGTCGTTGCGCGAGATATTTCATCAAGTAGGCGAGTTCGAAACTCTTGCGCTGATAGTAGTACTTCAAACTTGTCAGGATTCTGCGCTATGGTTGGCAACTGTATGAATGGATTCCTACTGGCAATCATATTGACTGTTTTACCTTAAAAATATGCAAAATTGCGAACCTTTAATTTTACCAAAGGGATAGCACCAAATACTAGATAATCGAGGCATTCTCTAACAATTTTGCTGATAATGCATAGGAATGAGATCTTTTCCGCTATTCGAATAGCGCTCGTATAAAACTCTTAAACCATTTGGTAGATCTTTAGGGTCTACTTGTACGAATTTGTGTCGCGCGTAAAAATTGGTGAGATGAGCGTACGCAAAGCAGTAATCATCTTCCGTAAGCGTATGTTGCGCACAATAATCCATAAGCTGGGAGCCTAATTGCTGACCACGATGTTGTTTTGATATCGCCATACCGGTAAGTAAGCGATTATTTTCTATTGTACGAAAACGCACGACACCGCACAGTTCGTTATTCAGCAATAACGAATAGATCAGTTCACTCTTATTCGCTTTTCCCGTTGGGTAATGTTCTTTATAGAAACGTTTAACTAGGGGAACCTTTACTGGGTCTAATTGAGTAATGATGACATTGTTCATTCAGTCACTGCGCCATTGGTTTATCTGCTGTAGAATGACCGCAGTGTAAGTTAATTGAATATCGCCATGCAATTCCATCTCAATGCTAGTTTAAAAAATGTTCATACTTTTTCCATCGATCAGACGTGTGATGCGTTGGTTGAAGTCACCACTACCGAAGAACTTATTTCGCTTTACAAAGACCCTAAATGGTCAGCTTTGCCTAAGTTAATACTGGGTAAGGGCAGTAATATGCTTTTTACTGAGCACTTCGCTGGCCTGGTCATCGTGAATAAATTAGCCGGGATTGAGCTGGCCGAGACGGACAGTCATCACCTACTGCATGTGAGTGGTGGCGAGGATTGGCCAAGCTTGGTTGAGTGGAGTGTGGATAAAGGGCTGGGTGGTCTAGAAAACCTAGCAATGATACCCGGCTGTTCCGGCTCTGCTCCGATTCAGAATATTGGTGCGTATGGTGTTGAGCTACAAGACGTATGCGAGTATGTCGATATCCTGTGTCTGGATACTTATACAGTTAAGCGATTAAGCAAAGAAGAGTGTCTCTTTGGTTACCGAGATTCTATTTTCAAACACGCTCTCTACGATAAAGCGATTGTTGTTGCGATTGGTTTAACGTTGCCGAAAGAGTGGGAGCCATGCAATCACTATGGCCCGTTAAAAAGCCTAGCAGCCGATACGCTCTCCCCTCGCACTATATTTGATGAAGTGTGTGCTATCCGTTCAAGTAAGCTGCCAGACCCTAGAGTACAAGGGAATGCGGGTAGCTTCTTCAAAAACCCTGTGATCACCAAAGATCATTTTGATCGCTTGTTAGCTCTATATCCAAATATGGTTGGTTATGAGAGTAATGACATGATCAAAGTTGCTGCTGGCTGGCTGATTGATCAATGCCAGTTCAAGGGTGTGACAGAAGGTGGCGCTCAGGTTCACCCCAACCAAGCATTGGTTATTATCAATTATGATGAGGCTTCTGCTGTGGATATCCTTAAGCTTGCAGAGCGAGTGCGCCAGTCCGTTTTGAATAAATTCGATATTCGATTGGAACATGAAGTGCGCTTTATGGGACGAGACTGCGAGACAAACTTGGATAAGGCTTTGGAGTCATTGGCATGAGAGAGCACAGTACCAAGCTTGCACTATTGAGATGTCTTGCTGACGGTGAGTTTCATTCAGGTGAAGACCTAGGTGAAATGATTGGCGTATCACGAGCGGCTATCAGTAAGCACATTAAAGGTATTCAAGAGTGGGGTTTAGATATCTACCGAGTACAAGGCAAGGGTTACAAACTAGCCAGTCGTTTGGATATGCTTGACCAAGACAAATTGTCTGCAGTTAGTCGCGATGCTTCTCTTGAACTCATTCCCATCATAGGTTCTACAAACCAACACCTATTAGAGCGCACTAACACCCTCGAATCGGGTTCTGTCTGTATTGCTGAATATCAAGCTGCGGGTCGTGGACGCCGTGGACGAGAGTGGGTATCACCATTTGGTGCAAACCTCTATCTTTCAATGTATTGGAGACTCGACGCGGGGATGGCTGCCGCAATGGGCTTAAGCCTTGTGGTTGGTGTAGCTGTTGTTGAAGCTTTGGAAGAGATGGGCGTAGAAGGTGTAAAGCTTAAATGGCCGAACGACCTTTACCACAATGACAAGAAGCTTGCAGGTATCTTGGTCGAGCTGTCAGGACAGTCTGGCGGCGCTGCGCATATTGTGATTGGTTTAGGGCTAAACCTATCCATGGATCCAACAACATCAGGTATTGGCCAGCCATGGACTTCCCTTAAAGAAGTGTGTGATGGGAAGGTGCCAGACCGTAACCAGTTAGCGCAGGCTCTGATCAATGCTTGGGATAAGTCACTTGTCGACTACGAGTTGAAAGGAATGTCCAATTTTTTAGAGCGTTGGAACCGCTTGGATAATTTCTTAGGTCGCAATGTTAGATTGATCATTGGACCTAGAGAAATTGAAGGTGTTGTTCAAGGCATCGATGAACAAGGTGCTGTATTGCTCAAAACTGAGAATGGTGTCGAGAGCTATATTGGTGGCGAGATATCGCTAAGAAAAGGCGACTAAGGCGTTACTATTTTCTTAGTAACACTTCTTCAACCATATGATCTGCGCCTTTACGTAGAATCAGGTGAGCCCTTTCTCTTGTCGGAAGGATATTTTGTTCAAGGTTCAAGCCATTAATTGAACTCCAGATACCTTCTGCTTTGTCCAATGCGGCTTGGTTCGATAATTTAGTGTAATGACTAAAGTAAGAGCCAGGCTTAGTAAACGCGCCATCGCGGAATTTCATAAAGCGATTGACGTACCATTCTTTGATTTGTTGGCTATCAGCGTCAACATAGAGTGAGAAATCAAGGAAGTCTGAAATAAACACGCGATGTGGCTCGTGTGGATAATTCATTCCGGTTTGTAAAACATTAAGCCCTTCAATAATAAGCACATCTGGTAGGTCGACGCACTTAACGTCATCAGTAATATTGTACGTAAGATGCGAGTAAACAGGGGCTGTGACATTTCTCTTGCAAGCTTTTACATCCGAAACAAAGTTCACTAAACGCTTGATATCGTAAGATTCAGGAAAGCCCTTTTTGCTCATCAACCCTTTCTCTTTTAACACCTCGTTTGGATATAAAAAGCCATCGGTTGTCACTAGTTCAACTTTTGGGTGGTTTTCCCAGCGAGAGAGTAGGGCTTTAAGCAGACGCGCAGTGGTACTTTTGCCAACAGCTACGCTACCCGCAATACCGATGATAAAAGGTGGCGCTTTCTCTTTCTTATCTAGAAATTGGTGGAGTACCGAGTTTCTATTCTGTCTGGCTGCCACATAGAGGTTCAATAGACGAGATAGCGGTAGATAGATCTCTACTGCCTCTTCCATTGTGAGCTTTTCATTGATGCCTTGAAGCTCTTTTAAGTCGCTCTCAGAAAGTGTCATCGGAACTAAATTCCTTAGCTCAGACCAACGTTCGCGGTCAAATGACATAAATGGGCTCATACAAAACTCTATAGTGGATAACAAAACAAGTGCATGGAAAATACATCAAGCGATAGATAAATAAAATATCTTCCTGTACTAGATGCGGGTTAAAGACGTAAACCTTGAGCTAAATAGCCGTATGTAGGAGTTTGGTCAGAGAATTTTGCACTTTTTTTCAATTTACTATTGCAAGGTGGAAAATCATTCAATAAAATGCGCCCCACTTGTGCCGACTTAGCTCAGTAGGTAGAGCAACTGACTTGTAATCAGTAGGTCACCAGTTCGATTCCGGTAGTCGGCACCACTTTCTCCCTTCCTATAAGGCAAGCGAGAGAAAGCTCAAAATTTGGAGAGGTTCCCGAGTGGCCAAAGGGAGCAGACTGTAAATCTGTTGGCACTGCCTTCGATGGTTCGAATCCGTCCCTCTCCACCATATTCTAAAGGTTAAATAGCTCAAACAGAGTTACGTGTTGCGTGCATCGTATAATGGCTATTACCTCAGCCTTCCAAGCTGATGATGCGGGTTCGATTCCCGCTGCACGCTCCAACTCATTTTGTGTGCTGATATAGCTCAGTCGGTAGAGCGCACCCTTGGTAAGGGTGAGGTCCCCAGTTCGACTCTGGGTATTAGCACCAGTCTAAAGCTTCTTCTCCTTTAATAAAGAAAACCATTTTTTTGGTTGCGTGGTCTTATTTTAAGCCACCTAATCCGTACCTAGAGGGACACCCCATGTCTAAAGAAAAATTTGAA
>NZ_JBFRPB010000082.1:0-20585 GCF_041471785.1 Vibrio sp. 10N.261.51.C6
AACTTTACGGGGTCACTTCACTACTCACTTGTGGCTCTTTTTTGTTTCTCTTTCGCTGATGTCTTCTACGGCATAAAAAAGCTCCCCTGCACGCGGTGCAAGGGAGCTTTGAATCTGCTGATTAGAGTAAGTTCCTATCTAGAGGTACTTACTTAGTGGCCGGAGTAACCGTTTCTTGCCCTTTACCGACTTCTGTCAGTAGGCCTTTCAACAAGCTCACACAACCAATCAAAAGAATGATCGTAAACGGCAGTGCTGCAATAATCGTAATAGATTGCAGAGCTTGGATTGATTGAGTACCACCAATCCACAGCATCACCATCGCGATAGCACCTGAGATAACCGCCCAAACGACTTTCTGTTTCACTGGCACTTCTAATTTACCACCCGCCGTCATGCCATCGATAACGATAGAACCTGAGTCCAACGTTGTAACGAAGAACACGATGATCAGCGCGACTGCGAGAACAGACAGAATGCTACCGAACGAGTAAGCATCTAGCATGTAAAACAAGCTTAGAGATACATCTGTAATGCCTTGGTCGAGGCCAAGTTGCCCCACCTGATTAATCACTTGCTCGATAGCTACGCCACCGAAGATAGACATCCAAGCTGAAGTCACCAATGTTGGGATAATCAATACGCAAAGTAGGAATTCACGAACCGTACGGCCTTTAGAAATACGCGCTACGAACATACCGAAGAAAGGTGCATACGCTACCCACCATGCCCAGTAGAACACAGTCCAACCATGCAGCCATGTTGTGTCTTCACGACCCGCACTTTGGCTCAAAGCTACGATATTTTTCACATAGCCCGTTGCCGCCGTTGCCATTGAATCAAGCACAGTTGTGAAGTTCAATACAGCGATAAGACCAAGGAATATGAATGCAATAACCATGTTCAGGTTACTTAGGAACTTAACACCACCGTCCATACCACGTAGTACAGAGATGATCGCCAAGCCCATGATCAGAACGATGATAGATTGCTGAAGGAAGATGTTGTTTTCCAAGCCGAACACGTGGCTAATACCACTTGCTGCTTGTGTACCACCTAAGCCCAATGAAGTCGCAAGGCCAAACAGAGTAACCAGTACGGTTAGTACATCGATTACATCACCAGTTTTGCCCCACACACGCTCACCCAGAATTGGGTAAAACACAGAACGCATTGATAGCGGTAAGCCTTTGTTATAAACAAAGTACGCCAGACAAAGCGCCGTCATGCCATAGATAGCCCATGCATGAAAACCCCAGTGGAATACGGTTGCGCCTAGCGCCAGTTCACGACCAGCGGCTGTGAAAGGTTCTGCGTCTAATGGCGTTCCGAACCAGTTAGTGAAGAACGCAGTTGGCTCTGCAACACCCCAGAAGATAAGTCCAATACCCATACCTGCTGCGAATAACATCGCAATCCAAGATGACATTGAATAGTCCGCCGTCGCGTCTTCGCCACCTAAACGGATTTTACCCAACGGTGAAAAAGCAAGAACAACAGCAAACGCTAGCATGATGTTAGCTCCCCACATAAACAGGAAGTCAAACTTTGATAGAACAGCACCCTTAATAGAATCAATTGCAGCTTTAGCATCTGCAGGAGGAAGAGCAAGAAGAGTGATGATGAAGAGAAGAGATAAGCCAACTGAGGCTACGAAAACTGTGTTATGGACATCCATGCCCCATTTACTGACGTTGTCTTGACCAACTTGATAGTCAGTAGAATCAATACTGTACTTTTTTGATTTAAAACTCATAAATTATGATGTTCGCATATCCGATTCAACGAATATAAGGACGCTCTCCATATCCAACTACTACTTGATTGGCTCGCCGCATCGCCTAAATAAAAGGCAATAAAAATCACAATAGTTAGTGATAAATGGACTTACTGGCTCAATCCCAAGGCCAACATTATAGCACAGCTCAAAGCATTTTGACTGATTTTTAGCTCAATAGTCACCCAAACCACCGTTGATAGTGATAGTTAACCCAATAAAAAAAGAATAAAACAAAAGAATAAAAACCTTCAAATACAACAATTTAAATTAAAATGGCGCACCGTAAAATCACATCCAAACTTTTTGCAGATAATTTTAATAATCACCCAATTTACTTATAGCTCTAATAAAAAAGCCCCGCTATAGGGGCGGGGAAAGTTACCAAAGGTAAAAGAGAAATCAGTGCTCAAATGTCAGCGCTGCGTCTCACAGATCAGCACTGCACATTTCAAAGACAGTTCGTTAGATTGCGAAGCAAAAACCTAGGTTATAGTCTTCACCATTTTTCGCAGTGAACTCTTTGTCTTCACTTGATGCATTCGGGCGGCCACTTTCATCGCCTTTTACTAAGCTCACCCAGTGACGGATGCCAGAAGAACGGCTGGCCTCAGTTTGACCAAACGTGGTGCACGTCTCTAATTGGATATCTTGAATATCAACCAACTCCAGGCGGCCAGTGCCTTTACGAGCACCGATTGTCACTTCAACGTGCGTACCGCTTTCATCACGGAATAGGATTGCTGAAGGCTTAGATTTATCACCTGTGTAAGCCACAAAGTGTTTAGCGCGTTTCAAACCTGTGTGTTCACCATTTTTGAAATAAACCTGAACGTGTCGGTAGTCAATCTCGTAGCTCACTACATCTTCGTGAGAACCAGACTCGAGAGGGAATAGAGTATCAAGCAACTGTTTCGCCATTTTCTGCTTTTCGAGTTGCTTGTCTGCTTTCACCATTTCGACGGCAAAGACAGCTTCAGCAATAAAAGTTGAATGGTTTCTGTGAAGTTCTGTTTTGTCTAGTGTCAGCATATTCATAGTCTATCCCTCGTACGGCTTTAAATTTCATTAAGGTCAAACATCCCAATTGACCCTTTTCAAAATTGTTCTTTACTGTGTGGTTTCCATGTTTTTCATACTACTGTTATTTTTGAAACAATTTCACAACAAAAATTACACAGTGTGAATTTTACTAAATTGCTTTTTTACACAAACCGGCATTTCGAGCCCCCAGCCCTTTATTTAACTGGGTTGAGGGTTCCGTAGAAACGCGTTTACGTATTGTTTGAATTTGTGTAATAACCCACCCCAACCAACTTATTGTCGATAACTCGATAGTAAGTGTGCTTAGTTTCCACTTTGCTCGACAGCGGATTTAACCATCGATAGGTGTAAACGCCACGACCATTTTCTTTGGCTCGATTTAACATCTCAGTAAGAATTGGCTTATCGTCAGGGCTTAGATTTTTACGCTGATTTTTCCATCTTTCAGAGTAAACACGTCGACCATGCGAGCTTCGATGATGCTGCCATCCGGGTTCGTAGCAGAAAACGTTGATTCACTCACCGCGCGGTCACCGCACACAAAGTGGACAGGATCGCTCCAGGCTGCATCTGGAAAGTTCTGCCAAACCAATTCAAAGCTATTGCGAACGGCTTCGTACCCTTCGATAGTGTTTCCAAGTTCGCCTTCTCCTGCCACGGTGTGGAAGACACAGTCTTCGGTCATAAACGACATTAGCGCTTCAATATCATGGTTATTCCATGCATCACTAAAAGACTGTAAAAAGGCGGTGTCGACTTGGTTTTCCAGCACGAATGTCGATGCATTGGTTTGCATATTCATATTCCAGAATCCTTTATGTTTTCGTTATTGGTTTAAATTTCAGTAGCTTTGCGCCACTTTTTTATTAGAGTGTTTAAACTAGATCTGTGAAAATTTAACAATTTGATAACAAGATTCATCATTCTAACTTCGAGTTAGGTTATAAACAATCTCTAAGCTCACAGATTTCATCTTTTTATAAATTAATTAGTGTTCTAATTTTATTTATCTCGTAATCACTAGATTTATATGAGCTCTAAATAAAATCAGTAGAAATATTAGACTTTAGTCGAAATCAAAATCTTGATGGTACTTTCGGCCATACTGCTCAAGCTGGCGATCATGAGTATTAACTTGTAATTCGATATTACCCTCACCTTTATTAATTGCTTGATTGTTATCTACATGGGCTTCATTTTTCAAATCAGCCAGTTTCTCTTCAATATATTCTGTCGGTTCATTTAAAACATTCATGGAGGTTAATTCCTTTATCAGGTTTACTTTCGCTGATGGAAGAATATGAACGGACACTAGACCGTTTGAATATTCTTTCTCATCGTACAAAGGCTGAATGGCATCATTGCCACCTTCCTTAAATGGGTGAATGGAATACCACTTATCTTTTCGTTGCTCTTGCTGATCACAATCAGCCACATTGAATATCTGAGTTCTATTCAGGTCACATGGTGAGTTAAAAACACTAACCTTATGATAATCAATGGATTTAATAATATTGATACAATCTTTGCTTTGGCTATGACACACAGACCACAACGCATTGACCAGGTTATCTGTCCACTCAAGTAAACGGGTTGGAAACCCCTGTTTCTTGGCTAAACACATCAATAACCAATCGTTTATCTCGTGTGCACTCAACGAATGCCCGCCATAAACTCTCACGGTCGAAAGAAGCTCTTGTTCGACACGGCGAATATTCTTTCGATTTGAGCGACCTAAGCTTGGCATCAAGTTATTATTTTCATAATCACACACGTTATAAATCAAACCACGATGCCCACTACACTCTGTAATAAGTGAATCGATTATTTTATACAGCTCTTCGAGTGAGCTTATATAATGTTTATTTTTCACAACATGCATACTACGATTCACTTAATTTAAATCCGGTAAAATCCAAATATCAACAACCCTATCAATCGATGATAAAAATCAACCAATGATAGCGATTGACCAATAGTCAACGAGTGTCGTTATTGTATTTTTCTAAAATGATAATAAGTATATATCTTCATAAACAAGTATCAGTATTAAAACCATTCACTAAGTAGCTATGAGTTAATGGTCGATTAATAATAACGAGTAACAAAGTTTATATAGCTATAACCACTTATTTTCCTAATGAACATTTAATTAGTGTTCTAATGTTTAACTGGAAATTATTGAACTAAGCGTTTACGTTCTTCACCTAAGTCCTTTGCCAATACCCGTTGGTATTGCCCGACCACATTCTCGATAGCACTTTCTCTAACACTCTCGAGATATCTGCGGCCGGGCAAACTTCCTATGACTTATACGTAATCTTTGTATTTATCTAGGAAACGAACCGGTGTTGATAGTGCATCTCGGCGGAACGGGTCGCCCAACTCCTGAGTACACATGATTTCAATGATGGTTGTTTTGCCTTCGTTCATCTGCATGTCGATGGCTTTTTGCAAGGTTGGACCTACATCTTCAAGCTTATCAACCGTGATACCTTCAGCACCCATTGCTCGTGCAATCTCTGCAAAGCTTTGGTTATCCAGTTCACCAGCAACAAAGCGTCGGTTGTAGAAGTCGACTTGGTTCTTCTTCTCTGCACCCCATTGACGGTTGTGGAATACCACGGCTGTCACTGGAATGTTATGACGAACACATGTCATGGTCTCAATCAAGCTCATACCCCACGCACCGTCACCTGCATAAGAGATAGCAGGACGATGAGGTGCTGCCGCTTTCGCACCAATAATGGTCGGGAACGCGTAGCCACAGTTACCGAAACTCATTGCTGCAAAGAAGCTGCGTGGTTTTTCAAAGCGTAAGTAGCTGTTTGCCACCGAGTTGATGTTACCGATATCGGTTGAGACCATTACGTCTTCTGGCATCGCTTTTTCTAGCTCACGCAATACTTGGCGCGGGTGAAGGTATTCACCACCAGAGAACGGAGTCTCGTGTGAGTTTTCTTCAATCATATCCAAGCTGAACGAGTCACGTTCGTGTGTCCACTCATCAAGCTCTTTTTCCCAAAGTGCTTTCTCTGTTGCGACTGTATCTTGGCGAGCGCCTTTGTTATCATCACACAACAGTGCGCGGCCTTCCAATCTTTCAGATAGAGCAACCGCTGCTGCTTTTGCATCACCACAGATACCAACCGAAATCTTCTTAACCAGACCAAGCATCTTGTTGTCTGCATCAATCTGAATGATTTTCGCGTTCTTCGGCCAGTAGTCCATGCCATGTTGAGGCAAGGTACCAAATGGACCAAGACGTGTACCCAAAGCGATAACCACATCCGCTTGAGCCATCAATTTCATTGCTGCTTTCGAACCTTGGTAGCCTAAAGGACCACACCATAATGGGTGACTAGCAGGGAAAGAGTCATTGTGTAGGTAGCTGTTCACTACAGGTGCACCTAGTCTTTCTGCCAACGCTGCACACTCTTGAACTGCATCTGCCATGACCACACCGCCACCAGAAATGATGACTGGGAATTTCGCTTCAGCAATCAGGTCTGCTGCTTCATTCAGAGATTTCTCACCACCTGGACCACGGTCTAAACGCGCGGGTTTAGGGATCTCGGTTTGAGTTTCACCGTAGAAGTAGTCACGTGGAATATTCAGCTGAGTCGGACCCATTTCACTCATCGCACGGTCGAAGCATCGACCTGTGAATTCCGCCATACGATCTGGGTGCGTTACGTGTCCTTGATACTTAGTAAACTCTTGGAACATTGGAAGCTGGTTACATTCTTGGAAACCACCTAAGCCCATTGTTTTAGTGCCTGTCTCTGGCGTCACAATCACGACCGGGCTATGTGCCCAGAACGCAGCTGCAATTGCTGTTACACAGTTACTGATACCTGAGCCATTCTGCCCGATAACCACACCGTGGCGACCAGATACACGAGAGTAACCATCTGCCATGTGGGCAGCGCCTTGCTCGTGTACTACTGGGACCAATCGAATGCCAGCAGGAGCAAAGATATCCATTGCGTCCATAAATGCTGACCCCATGATGCCGAACATGTCGGTAACATCATTAGCAACCATAGTTTCAACGAACGCTTCTGATGGTGTCATTGTTACTGTGCCGGAAACAACCGTACGTTTTTCTTGCTCGCTCATTCTTCCATTCTCCTTGAGTTAATCAAAATTTCATTTTTCGGAATGAATTGTCTCTTTTTTCGAACTCATTTTCACCTTAGTAGTGGAATTTTTGCGCGTCAACTTTTTATATTAAATTGGAATAATTCATTCTAATTAATAAAACTGGATCACATTATTGGTAGTTTTTCGTACAAAAAGTGCCGTTAACTTAACCGGAGCTGTTAATAATCGATGACATATCGCGATAGCAGCGACAAGTGATGAGCTATATAAAGGGAAATATGATGAAAGAGGCGGAATTGGTACCAACGCAACCGGTAAGTGTGAAAGAACGCTTTGGCATCGACAGCAACCTAACGGTGATGGCGTTTGAACATGCGGGAGAGTATGTGCCAAAAATCGATCCTAACTACTGTTTTGATCCTGAAGTGACGCTGGCCATATTGGCGGGGTTCACTTCCAATCGTCGCACCTTGATACAAGGTACGCACGGGACGGGCAAGTCTTCTCACATTGAACAAATTGCCGCGAGATTGAATTGGCCGTGTTTGAGGATCAACCTAGATGGGCACTTAAGCCGATTGGATTTCATTGGCAAAGATAGCATCGTCATTAAAGATGGAATGCAGGTGACAGAGTTTAAAGAAGGCATTCTTCCACAGAGTATCCAGCAACCCATAGCTCTGGTATTAGACGAATACGATGCAGGACGACCTGATGTAATGTTTGTGATTCAACAACTCTTAGAGCAAGACGGCAAATACACCTCTTTAGAGCAAAACCGAGTGATCACGCCTCACCCTTCTTTCCGCCTATTTGCTACCTGTAACACACTTGGTTTGGGTAATTTCTCGGGTTTGTATTCCGGTACTCAGGTGCTTAACCATAGCCAACTTGACCGATGGAACATCATCGCCACGCTTAACTATTTAGATCCACAACATGAAACTAAGATCGTGTTATCCAAGCGCCCAGAGATGAACAGTGAAATCGGTCAGCAGTTAGTTGAGAAAATGATCGCAACTGCTGGGTTAACACGAAATGGTTTTAGAGCAGGCGATCTGTCGACGGTAATGTCTCCGCGTACAGTGATCACATGGGCCGAAAATATCCGAATATTCGATAACGTAGCCACGGCATTTAGGCTTTCATTCCTAAACCGTTGTGAAGATGAAGAGAAAGAGTTGGTAAGCGAATATTACTTCCGCTGCTTTGGTGAGGCCCTAGAAACGCCTACTCAGAGTTATGCGCAGTCGGAGTCGTAAACCATGGCCAATGTTTCTTCTCAGCAGAAAAAGATCCTCGACCTTGGTGTGTCTGTCGCTAGAGCGATCAGTGGTGAATTGAACCTGAATTATCGGGGAGAGCGTCTCTATAACGGTAATAGCCCCTGTTATTATCAGTCTGCGCATACTAACGATCTCACCTTTGTTTCTCGCCACGAGCTAAAAAACAGCAAGCTATCGATGCAGGGCAAGATCGATTCATCGGCACTGCGATTATTGCTTTCAGACGCTGACCTCCACTATTCACTACGCCCTCAAAACGAAATAGAACGTCTGCTTTACGACTTCTGCGAACAGGTCCGAATTGAATCTCAAGTCCCGCCTTATCTAAAAGGCGTGACCACCAGCATCCAATTCAACTTTGCGTATTGGAGCAACCAATATCATCAAAATGGCTTTACCGAATCACGAATAGGCATGCTGCTGTTCACATTGATGCAGGTTATCCACACCCGCTTAACCGGTGTTCCAGTTTCTGAGCCGATTGCTGAGACCATTGAATCGACTCGCGCCGGCATCGTGCCTACCTTCGGTCACAGCTTTAAACGCTTAAAGCAACATAGAACAGACCAAGAACAGTTTGCACACAGTGCCAATGAGCTTGCAGCCCTTGCACAAGAGTTAATCATCCAAGAACAGGAAAGTGATAACTCACCCACACCAACCGTTGAAGAAGACATCAAGATCCTTGCGCAGCTTGCCTTGATTGTGGATGGTGACATTCAAGATGAAGAAGTCGATACCGACATCACAGGCAGTAGCAAGGTATTCGAGCTTTCGGGCGCGAATTATCAGGTTTTTAATTCAGAATTTGATCAAGTCATCGCGGCAGACAAACTCGTCAGGCGCGCCCTATTACTCGAACTGAGACAAAAGCTCACCGATGACATCATGGCGAGACAAGTCAACACTCGCCGTTTCGCCGCGATGCTCACTAGCTTTGTTGCCACGCCACAAACGAACCGACGTCAGGATCATTTAGAAGAAGGCATTGTTAACGCCACCACCATCACCAAGCTCGTCACATCGCCATTAGATCGCACTGTCTTTTATCAGCCTGACATCGGTACATCTCATCAATGTGCTATCACGTTTTTGATGGACTGCTCAGGCTCAATGCAAAAGCACAGTCAAAAGCTAAGCCTACTGATGGATACAATTCTCAAATCCGTTGGACTGGCCAACATTCCATTTGAGATTATTGGCTTCACTACCAATAACTGGAACGGTGGCAAAGTTTATCGGCAGTGGCTTAAACAAGGCCAACCAAAGCACCCGGGCCGCTTAAACGAAGTTCGGCACATCGTGTTTAAGGATTTTGATACCCATTGGAGACGTTCTCGACTTGGCATTGCGAGTCTTCGTAAAGCCGACATCTTTAAAGAAGGGATTGATGGCGAAGCGGTTCAGTTCGCGAGTCATCGATTGCAGCAGCACACCGCACAAAGAAAGGTTTTGGTTGTGTTCTCAGACGGCTGCCCGATGGATACTGCCACCAGCACAGCCAACGATCAGTTCTATTTGGATAACCATCTAAAACAAGTGATCGAGCGTGAATCAAACAAAAACCATATCGAGATTCATGGTGTGGGAATGGGCGTCGATTTAAGCCCGTACTACCGCAGTAACATCACCTTAGATGTGCAGGAGAGTTGCTTATTTGGATTATCTAGGAGTATCTTCGAGATGCTAAAGCGTGTTTAAACGGGGAAGCTTAGGCTAGCGAATCACTAGCCTCCTTTGTCGAGAATAGTTTTACGAAGAGCCAAGCAACGACCATGCAGAGACAGCCATCAAATACCCGCCAATCAACATTAAAACAACAAACACCAGCTTTCTGAGTTGATCATTGGACAGCGGCGGTGGGAAACGCCGAGCAAACATAGTAACAAGCGCCACCAAAGGGACTGCAATAGCGGATAACCACAGTATGCTCGCTTCCATGTCGCCGGCAGCGTAGACATTGACAGTACGGGACATCGACGTACAAGCGAAAACCATCAGCAGTGTGCTTCGCACCAGATCGAGCGAAAAAGGTTGCCGATAGAGATGATAAACAATCGGTGGACCTGCCATCCCAAATAATCCCCCCGCTAACCCAGAGCTAAATCCTGAGACAAGGAAAGATACGGTTGTCGAACGGACCGTTCTAGTTTTAGGTTTAAACATAAAGCTCAAACCAGCGAACAACACCATGGCACCCAATAGCCCTCGTAGGATTTGGGTTGCCGACTCGCTCAACGCGTCCAGCAAGTACACGCCCATCGATACGCCGGGAATAATACCGATGACTAACACCACCAGAATCTTGAGTTCCCCAAGCAGTGGCTTACCCATCAACGCCACCAAGCAATTGAACAAGGTCACAATACTGACCACAGCGGCTATAACGGGTAGGGATACCAAATTAAGGCTGACCGTTAGCCCAATCACAATGATACCGAGACCAAATCCAGTGACAGTTTGGAAATAAGTACCTACCGCAATGGTGGCAAGAATGGCGAGTAAAACAGGTAACTCCATTAGCTATCCTAATTAGGTTATTTGGGGGTAAATATGAGTGCAAGATTCCGCATTAGTTTAAGCAACGAGTGTTAATACCGGAATTCAAACTCCGACTCTTCTCTTTCTTCAACATCAGCTTCAGAGTCAGCCTTAGAGTCAGCCTTGGAGTCAGATGCTTTCCCTTGCTGCGCTTGTACCGCGGTAACGGCAATGACATTAAAGATATCTTCGGCACTACAGCCTCTGGACAAGTCATTCGCTGGTTGATTCAGCCCTTGTAACAACGGACCAATCGCGACTGCACCGCCTAGCCTTTCAGCAAGCTTGTAACCAATGTTGCCAGCCTCTAAGTTGGGAAATATCAACACGTTAGATTCACCCTTCACCTCGGAATCGGGCAGTTTTTTCGCCGCAATTTCAGTCACAATCGCCGCGTCGAGTTGAACATCCTGATCAACCGCTATTCCCGGGCAACGCAGCTTCACTAACTGGGCGGCATTACGCACCTTATCGACCGATTCATGCTTGGCACTGCCATTGGTCGAAAACGAGAGCATTGCCACTTTCGGTTCTTCCATCAACAGCGTTTGAGCACTGTTTGATGCCGCCACTGCGATCGATGCAAGCTCGGTTTCATTGGGGTTAATCACCAAACCACAATCACTGAAAATCATGCCACCTTTGAGATTATGGAAAGGCTCACACAACATCATCAGAAAGAAGCTCGATACCAATTCACTGTCTGGTGCAGGGCCGATAATCTGCAACGCAGCTCGCACCACATCAGACGTGGTATAAACCGCGCCATTAACCGTGCCGTCGACCAGCCCTTCCCTTACCATCAAGTTGGCAAAAATCAGTGGGTCTTTAACCTTCTCCAATGCATCTTCATAAGTCATGCCTTTGGCTTTTCTTAACTCATACAGACGTTCAGCCAACACAGCTTTAAGTGCTGATGTTTGTGGTGAAACAATATGAATGCCCGCTAGGTTAATATGATGCAACTGAGCGGCTTCGATAATCGCCTTTTCGTCGCCTACTAGCGTGATATAAGCGAGTTGTTTATCTATCGCTAATCGTGCCGCTTTGAGTACACGAGGATCTTCAGCTTCGCTCAAAACCACACGCTTACGATCTAGGTGCGCCTTATCAATAATCCGTTCAATTGCTTTCATTTTTAAAATTCCATTTATTGAGATTAATCGTTCCATAATTTATATTTATATTATTGGAATAATAAAAAAGGTCAAATTTTATTCAGATAATTGAAGAATATTGATTTGGTATGTACACTCTTACACATAGACATATCGCAAGGATGAATCACTGTATGCAAACAGAAACACCACAAGTTCAAGGAGATACGCCCACTCTCCGACTTTTTGCACTATTAGAGGTGATAGCGCAAAAAGACGAGTTTATTTCCCTTCAAGGGCTCGTCGAAGAAACCGGACTGCCGAAACCCACTTTGCACCGTATGCTGCAACAATTAGAATCCGCAGGCATCATTCAAAGAGATGGCGACGAAAAGCACTACAGCTCAGGTATTCGACTCAGAAAACTTGCCGAAAACCTACTTTTGAATAGCACCATGCACAGCGCGCGACGCACGATCCTTGAAAATCTAAGAGCAGAAGTCGGTGAGAGTTGTAACCTGACCGCTCTTTCAAGTGGTGAAATCATCTATCTCGATCGTGCCGAAACTGAAGCTCCCCTTCGCTTTCACCTGCACCCCGGCTCTCGCGTTCCCGTGCACTGCTCGGCTACTGGAAAACTGTTTTTAGCTCATATGTCTAAGTCGCAGCGCAGACGATTAATTGAAAATGTGCCGCTGACTCAATACACAGTAAACACGATTACCGACTATTCGACTCTAGAGAAAGACATTGAAGAAGCGAAAATCCAAGGTTTTGCTATTGATGACGAAGAGTTTTTACCAGGCTTAGTCTGTATCGCTGTGCTGATACCCTCACCAACAGGTCAATCAAACCTAGGCCTAGCGATACAAGCACCTGTGATTCGAGTGAAACCGGACGAAGCAATAAAATTCTTGCCCGCACTTCAAAAAGCAGCAAAAGCGCTGGCGAAAATCGAAGCTGATAATTGGAGTCAGCAGTAAACACTTTCTTAGAGAATTTCGAAGTCCATGACTTAGCTGATCATGGATTTCGAAAAACCTACTTTGATAGACATGATTTGGTAAACAATGCTTGCGCAAACAAGGGCTTCAAAACTATCGAATTAACAACGACAATCTGCGACTAATCAACATTTGGTCGAAGTGATCTGAACACTCGCCAACCCGCACATCAGCAACACGTCTAAAGTAATCACGACAAAGGAATCACGATGCTAAACATTGATAACCAGCACTTACTCTCTTTTATGGTGACAGAAGCGAACAACGCAGTTGCAGTCACAAACCCAGCAACGGGTGAACTCATCGGGCACGCACCGATATCATCAGAAACAGAGTTATCGAGCGCGATTGAACGAGCTCATGTAGCGCAAAAAGAGTGGGCAAAAATCCCTGCTAAATCTCGTGCTGCACTACTTCATCGCTGGCACCAGTTGATCCTCGAAAACAAGAATGACCTTGCTCGAATCATGACGATTGAACAAGGTAAACCGTTAGCCGAAGCGGCAGGCGAAGTGGTGTATGGCGCGAGCTTCATTGAGTGGTTTGCAGAAGAAGCAAAGCGCACTTATGGTGATTCCATTCCTAGCACAGTCGCAGGCAAACGTTTGGTGACCATCAAGCAGCCTATTGGAGTGGCGTGCGCGATTACGCCATGGAACTTCCCTATTGCAATGATCACTCGTAAAGCGGCTCCTGCCTTAGCTGCGGGTTGTAGCTTTGTCGTGAAACCTTCGGATGAGACACCGCTTTCCGCGTTTGCTGTGGTTGAACTGGCTTATCAAGCGGGTATCCCTAAAGATCTACTTCAAGTGGTGCTTGGTGAAAGCCCTGAACAAGTGGGCAACCTATTCACTTCGCATCCGCTTATCAAAAAAATCTCTTTCACTGGGTCGACCCGTGTGGGCAGTATTTTGATGGCTCAAGCCGCACAAGGCATCAAACGCACCTCAATGGAACTTGGCGGTAACGCACCATTTATTGTGTTTGACGATGCCGACATCGATGCAGCCGTTCAAGGGGCAATGGCGTCGAAGTTCCGTAATGCAGGTCAAACATGTGTCTGTGCAAACCGATTCTACGTTCACAGTAAAGTGTACGATGAGTTTGTGGCTAAATTCGATCAAGCGGTTCAGCAGCTTAAGATTGGTAACGGCTTAGATGAAGGTGTCACGATTGGCCCTGTTGTCAGCCTGAACGCAAAGAACAACATCCAAGCTTTGGTAAACCGAGCGATTGAACAAGGTGCCACGCCTGTCACGCCAACTCAGGAACTTAATGGGCTTTTCATTCAACCTGTTGTTCTTAAAGATGTAAAACACAGCATGGACATCGTTCAACAAGAGATCTTTGGCCCAGTCGCGCCTGTGATGAAATTCGACACGGACGAAGAGCTTATCGAGATGGCCAACGATACGATTTATGGTTTGGCGTCTTACTTCTACAGTCAGAACATCCACCGAGTGTGGAACATTGCAGAAGCGCTTGAGTACGGTATGGTCGGCATTAATGATGGCCTGATCTCAACCGAAGTCGCGCCTTTCGGTGGTGTGAAACAATCAGGTATTGGCCGTGAAGGTGCGAAAGAAGGCATCGATGAGTACATGGACATTAAGTATCTTTGCTTTGGCGGAAAATAAGGTTGGTAGTAACTAAGTTCTGGCAGTGATTAGGGCTCGGAAATAATTAAGTCTTAGTGATCACTAACCTGACCCACTTTCCACCTTTCCCTTCACAAAAATGAATCAAAAAAAAGCCGCGCTATAAAAGCGCGGCACCTTGGGCTCGGTTAAAGGGGGTTTCTTTTTTTAGTATTTTACATTCTCTATTTTTGTTATTCGGTTGCTTCGCTATTCCTGTGCTTTCAGTTTTAGACGCATCGCGTGCAGTACTGGCTCGGTGTAACCGCTCGGCTGAGCACAGCCTTCGAATACCAACTGACACGCCGCTGAAAATGCAATGCTGTTTTCAAAGTCAGGCGCCATGTTACGGTAGCTCTGGTCGCCAGCGTTTTGCTCATCCACCACTGCGGCCATGCGCTTCATGGTTTTCATTACCTGAGCTTCCTCGCAAATGCCGTGACGTAACCAGTTCGCAATATGTTGGCTTGAAATACGCAGCGTCGCTCGGTCTTCCATCAAGCCGACATCGTTAATATCAGGTACCTTCGAACAACCAACGCCTTGATCAATCCAACGAACCACGTACCCCAGAATACCTTGTGTGTTGTTATCCAGCTCACTTTGAATATCTTGCGCAGTCAGCTTTTGGTTGCCCAGTAGCGGGATAGTAAGAATATCATCAACATTGGCTCTCACTCGCTCACGAAGCTCTTTCTGACGGCTTGGTACACTCACCTTATGATAGTGCAGCGCGTGCAAAGTCGCGGCGGTTGGAGAAGGAACCCAAGCGGTATTGGCACCCGCTTGTGGATGTCCGATTTTCGCGTCCATCATCTTCGCCATATTATCCGGCTCTGGCCACATACCTTTACCAATCTGGGCTTTACCTTGCAGGCCACAAGCTAAGCCAAGATCAACGTTTTGATCTTCGTATGCGCCAATCCAAGTCATGGTTTTCAGCTGTGTTTTAGGAGCAAAAGGCCCCGCTTCCATACTGGTGTGAATCTCATCACCCGTTCGGTCTAAGAAACCTGTGTTGATGAACACAACACGATCTTTAGCTGCACGAATACATTCTTTAAGGTTAACCGAAGTACGACGCTCTTCGTCCATGATGCCGACTTTTATCGTGAATCGATCTAGCCCTAATGCATCTTCAATACGGCCAAACAATTCATTAGTAAAGGCGACTTCTTCAGGGCCATGCATCTTAGGTTTTACGATGTTGATACTGTTCGCAGTCGAGTTTTGGTACGCGCTGTTGCCTTTTAAATCATGCATCGCAATTAACGAAGTGATCATGCCATCCATAATGCCTTCAGGCACTTCATTACCTTCGGCATCAATAATCGCAGGGTTAGTCATCAAGTGGCCGACATTACGGATGAACAACATGCTGCGGCCTTTTAGTGAAATCTCACCACCCGTCACGCTGGTGTATTGGCGATCGGGATTAAGGTTACGAACAATAGTTTTGCCGTTTTTCTCTAGTGATTCTTGCAGATCACCTTTCATCAAGCCTAACCAGTTACGGTAAGCCAATGCTTTGTCTTCACCATCAACTGCAGCAACCGAGTCTTCGCAATCCATAATGGTTGTTAGAGCGGCTTCGACTAATACATCTTTAATTCCCGCCACATCGACGCTACCAATCGGTGCGCTCGGGTCAATTTGAATTTCGATGTGCAGATTATTGTGTTTAAGAAGAATGCACGAAGGGGAACTTGCGTCACCTTGATAGCCAATGAACTGGTCGCTATCAATGAGAGTGACTTCTTCGCCGTTATCGAGTGTCGCTATTAATTTATTGCCGATGCTAGCGTTACTGATGCTGTATTTGGTGACGTCTTTATGGGAGACGCCGTTTAATGGCGCTGCGTCATCAAGGAACTCGCGAGCATAAGTCACTACTTTAGCGCCACGGGCTGGGTTAAAGCTTCCGCCCTTTTCCGCGCCATCACTTTCACTGATCACGTCCGTTCCGTAGAGCGCATCATATAGGCTGCCCCAACGCGCATTGGCTGCGTTAAGTGCAAAACGTGCGTTCATGATTGGCACCACAAGCTGCGGCCCTGCTTGTGTTGCGATCTCAGGCTCTACGCTCGCTGTCGTCACTTGAAAGTCATCGCCTTCAGGAACCAAATAACCGATCTGCTGTAAGAACTGTTTGTACTCCACAGGATCGAGCGTTTGCCCAGCACGCTCTTGGTGCCAAACGTCAATTTGATGTTGAAGATCTTCACGCTTGATAAGCAATGCGCGATTTTTTGGAGCCAAATCTTCAAGGATGGTTGCAAATGATTGCCAAAAGTCTTCAGCGACAATGCCTGTTCCAGGAATCACCTGCTCATTAATTAATTGGTAGAGGGTGCTATCAATGTTCAAGCTTCCCTGTTGAATACGACTGCTCATAAAATCTCTCTCAAACTAATTTATGGCTACTCAATAAATTTTCGTGACTAGCTCAAATTTACTTTACTGACTTAAACTTACTTAACGGACATGAATTTAGCTAATTTATGCCGGTTATATTGGATATTCATATAAAAAATACCCTAAAAACTGTGTTATTCCGTTACTCCACTCTCGATTTCGTTAGCGACACTTTTAATCAAACGACGCATCCACTGGTGGTCTGGATTGGTTTGTAACAATGGACTCCACGCCATCTTCACCTCAAAGGGTTCAATCGCAAATGGCGCAGGCTTGATCAACAATCTAGGGTTATTGCGCTGCAGTTGAGCGGCTTTGGTAGGAATAGTCAGGATCAGGTTCTTCTGTTGTGCGAAGAGAATCGCCGACAAGTAGTGTCGCGTAAACACCGTGATGTTACGGGTTTTACCAATGCGCATTAGTGCTTCATCTATCCAACCAAGCTTTTGTGCTTCGCTTGGGTTTATCCCGACTCCCGTTCCCATACCAGTCTTACTTACCCAAATATGTTGCGCCTTTAAATAAGACAAAATATCGAAATTGTCGGCTATCGGGTTGTCACAACTAAATAGACAAGAAAACCCGTCGTGCCAAAGGCTCATCTGGTGAAACGACTGAGGAATATCGTCAAATCGGTTGATAATTATATCAACGGTACCTTGCTCTACATCCTGATAGCTCACATCACTTGGCGTCATTATATCCAGTCGTATTTTCGGTGCTATCTCGCTCAGTTTTTTCAATAGCGGCTGAATAATGGTCGACTCTGCATAGTCACTCGCCATGATACGAAACACGCGTTCACTGTCTTCTGCATTAAACTCTGTGGTCGGCTGGAGTGTCTTTTCTACATTCGCCAAGATGTTTCGAATCAGTGGCTGCAACTTGTGCGCGCGTTCGGTCGGTATCATCCCTTCACTTGTTCTCACTAATAGCGGGTCTTCAAACAGATCACGCAATCGGCGCAGTCCATTACTCATGGCTGGTTGAGTTATTCCTAATTGATTTGCCGCTCGTGTAACGTTTCTTTCACGTAGCAACATGTCTAAATACACAAGTAAATTAAGGTCTATACGAGCAATATTCATAAGAAAAATACCGAATATAATAACTATAAATTAACAAAATTATCACATGCGTGGTTATTCTTTGTCCATAGCAAAGTTTTAATCCAAGCCAATTTGGCAACCATACCCCACGTGAAACTAAGGAATAGTTATGTCGCAAATTACACAAGATATCGAAATGATAGAAGTTGCAAAAAGCGCTGCAGGTGCTCCATGGGATGCAATCAATGCTGAATCTGCTGCTCGTATGCGAGCTCAAAACAAATTCAAAACAGGCCTAGATATCGCACAATACACGGCAGATATCATGCGTGCGGATATGGAGGCTTACGATAAAGACAGCTCTCAATACACTCAGTCTCTAGGTTGCTGGCACGGTTTTATCGGCCAACAAAAGCTGATTTCTATTAAGAAGCACTTTGATGGCAAGACAGACCGACGCTACCTATACCTATCAGGCTGGATGGTTGCAGCACTTCGCTCAGACTTTGGTCCACTTCCAGACCAATCTATGCATGAGAAAACATCGGTTGCAGGCCTAGTAGAAGAACTATACACATTCCTGCGCCAAGCTGATGCACGTGAACTGGGTGGTTTATTCCGTGAGCTAGACGCTGCACGTGAAGCGGGCGACGTTAACCAACAAGACCTTATCCAAGACAAAATCGACAATCACGTAACACACGTGGTGCCAATCATCGCCGATATCGATGCAGGTTTTGGTAACGCAGAAGCGACCTACCTAATGGCTAAGCAGATGATTGAAGCAGGCGCATGTTGTCTACAAATTGAAAACCAAGTTGCCGATGAGAAGCAATGTGGTCACCAAGACGGCAAAGTAACGGTTCCACACGCTGACTTCCACGCAAAACTTCGCGCACTTCGTTACGCTTTCCTTGAACTAGGCATCGACAACGGCGTTATTGTTGCTCGTACCGATTCTCAAGGTGCTGGCCTAACCAAAGAAATTGCAGTAGTGAAAGAGCCGGGCGACCAAGGTGATATCTACAACTCATACCTAGATGTTGAAGAGATCGATGTTGCAGATATGGCAGAAGGCGACGTTTGCTTTAACCGTGACGGCAAGCTAGTTCGACCTAAGCGTCTACCTTCAGGCTTATACCAATTCCGCCAAGGTACTGGTGAAGACCGTTGTGTATTCGACTGTATTGAAGCAATCAACGCGGGTGCTGACCTACTATGGATTGAGACTGAGAAGCCACACATCGGTCAAATCAAAGAGATGATGGACGGCGTACGTGAAGTTCACCCTAATGCGAAGCTGGTTTACAACAACTCTCCATCATTCAACTGGACGCTAAACTTCCGCCAACAAGCATACGATGCGATGGTAGCAGAAGGTAAAGATGTTTCAGCTTACGACCGTGCTAGCCTAATGAGTGCTGAATATGACGAAACTGAATTGTCTAAACGAGCTGATGACAAGATTCGCACATTCCAAGCGGATGCATCTCGTGAAGCGGGTATCTTCCATCACTTGATTACTCTACCGACTTACCACACTGCAGCGCTGTCAACCGACAACCTTGCAAAAGAATACTTCGGTGACCAAGGCATGCTGGGCTATGTTGCAAATGTTCAGCGCAAAGAGATACGCCAAGGCATCGCTTGTGTTAAACACCAAAACATGTCTGGTTCAGACATCGGTGATGATCACAAAGAATACTTCGCGGGTGAGAATGCACTAAAAGCCGCGGGTGAAGCGAATACGTCTAATCAATTTGATTAACCGCTAACGCTAAAGCCTCCCCCGTCCTTCTCTCTTACTTAGGTAAGATCCGGGGGAAGGCTTTGAGATAAAGCTTGTACTGCCAGCTTTATCTCAAAGCCTCAGATTTGTGTTCCACACCACGGTTAACCGAACAACTTCTGTTTAAGCTAACTGTATACGTATTTGTTCAGATTCCTATTTGTTAAGATTCTTATTTTTTGAGAGTGCCTATGACTTCAATACCTACACACCTACAAGATGCAAAAACACTGTTATCAGAGAATGGTTTCGCGACGGGTGATACTTGGTATCACGGCACATCTTCCGCTTTATTGGCTTCTATTCAAGGCCAAGGTTTAAAACGTTCTGGAGACAAAGCGCTCAACGAAGCAGCTTCAAAAACTATGGCGACCATCGGCAACAACTACACCGAATCGGTTGAGCCAGTGTTTCTCACCCAGAGCAAAGAACTGGCATATTACTGGGCTCAACAAACCGTTCGTGAGCGAGGCGTTCGCTTCGAAGGTGAAGAACAGCCTATCGTATTAGCGGTAAACTTATCTGAAAAGCAACGTGCCAAAGTAAGACCGGACGTAGGAGCAATGAGTCTATTGATGATGAGTGTGGGCGAGCAATTCATGTCTCACCTCACTGAAATTTATCAAGCCAATAACATTGCAGGCCCCGACATCGAGCTTCGCACTGCTGATCGCATGGACTACCTCAATAAACTCGGTATGGCCTACATTGATGAAGACATCAGCCGTGCTTGTGTTCAGGAGTTAGCTGAGCCCGAGTTGGCCGACTGAAAACGTTCAACAAATCAGTCTTCTTAAAAACAAAAATGGCTCCCAATACGGCTGTCTCTTGATCACAAG
>NZ_JBFRPB010000083.1:0-15571 GCF_041471785.1 Vibrio sp. 10N.261.51.C6
CGAAAGATCAACACGCCCTAGTAATAAAGCCGCAATTCTTTGGTACGGATACAAAAAAGGTCAGCGACTTAGCTGACCTTTCACATCTATCCCAATTTTAGGGACGAAGCATTGAACTGACTAGATAACGCCAAGCTCTCTTAGACGTTCCATTAGGTATTCGTTTGCTGTGTACTTTTCAGATAGCACTACTTCTGGTTTCGGGTGAAGGAATAGAGGCAAAGAGATACGAGACTTCTCTTGGCGTTCACCTGATGGGTTGATTACACGGTGAGTTGTCGATGGGAAGTAACCACCAGATGCTTCTTGAAGCATGTCACCGATGTTGATGATCATGTTACCGAAGTCACATGGAACATCTAGCCACTCGTCATTTTGAGCTTTAACTTGAAGGCCCGGCTCGCTTGCAGCAGGAAGAACCGTCAGTAAGTTGATGTCTTCGTGTGCCGCAGCGCGGATTGCACCTGGCTCTTCATCACCTTGCATTGGTGGGTAGTGAAGAACACGAAGCAGAGTCTGTTCACTGCCGTTGATCATTTCTGATAACGCAATAGAGAATTTCTCTTGTACTTCTTTAGGAGCATGAGCTTCAACCCAACCTAGCAGCTCTTGAGCAAAAGCATTCGCACGTTGGTAGTAATCTAGAATCTGTTCTTTCAGCTGCTCAGGGATTTGACCCCATGGGTATACGTGAAAGTACTCTTTGATGTCTTTTACAGTGTGGCCCTTAGCAACTTCAGACACTGAAGGTGGAAAATATCCATCTTGTGTTTCAACATTAAAGTGGAAGTTCTCTTTTTCTTCAGAGATGAAGAATTGGTACCAGTTTTCGTAAATTGACTCAACAAGCTCTTTCGGGATTGGGTGGTTCTTAAGAACACCAAAACCAGTTTCACGTAGAGAGCGAACAAATTGTTCTGCTGCGTCGTCAGCAAGGTAATCGACAGTTTCCAGTTTCATGACTTTCTTTCTTGTTATGTAGTAATAGAGCGATTTTAAGGATCGCTTTGTTGTAAATCAAACTTTTGTGAAACTCTCGCAACCGTTTGTCTAGATACTGGGCGATAACGCCGGTTTTCAACAAATATGGTGATTAGAGCGCAATTGAACACTGTTCATTATTGTGTAACTATACATGAAACTAATACAGGATCTGATGATGACAATTACGCCACTTGCTCAAAATAGACCATTGCTGTCATTGACGACGCTGTATCTGACTGTGTTTCTATTTTCAGCGTTCGCTCCCTCTTCAAGAGCGGTGTGGATTGCCGAAATTGTCCCAGCGCTCGCGATATTGGTGGGTATTTGGTGGTTATCAACAAAGCTCACCTTCACTAAGACAGCTTACGTTTTGATGTTTATCTGGCTGATTTTGCATACGATAGGCGCAAAATATACCTTCGCGGAAGTGCCATTTGATTGGTTCAATAACATGATAGGTTCAGAACGGAATAACTTTGACCGTGTCGCGCATTTCTCAATTGGCCTTTATGCTTACCCACTCGCTGAGTACTTGATTCGTAAAAAACTGGCTCAACCGGTGCTTGCATGTTTCTTTGCGTTATTTGCGATCATGAGTGTGGCTGCAGGTTATGAAATTATCGAGTGGTGGTACGCGGAGATTGCAGGTGGTGATGAAGGTATCGCGTTCCTTGGCTCACAAGGTGATATTTGGGATGCACAGAAAGATATGCTGTGTGACACCACGGGCGCAATTGTCTCGCTATTACTTCTTAAGCTTCAATGGCGTGTCAGAGCTTACTGAGCTCAATGCTTTACTCTGAGTATCAAAAGCAATGTTGAAATGCCACACACAAACTGTGCTGTGGCATTTTTAGTTTCAACATTATTTTCTCGTTTATAATGATTGGTCGTTTCATCGTGACGGGTTATTTCATCGTTACCTTGCCACCAACAAACTTGTAGGCTGGCGTACCTCGAACCAAAGTGTCTCGCGCAAATTCAATCCCGCATTCAGGGCACACACATGGTTTTGTCGTGAAATCTTCAACGATACGCTCCTTAAAACATTTCACGAGTGCACCTTTGCCACCTTTCCGATACTTAAAAAGCTGCGTTTTGCATTTGGCACAGAAAATCTGAACCGTCTTGGTCGGTTGTTTCTTGTTTGGTTTAGCCATAGAAGTTAATGATTGAACTCTTTATTTCTTAAGTTTAGGTGCGACAAGAACCAAGCTTATCCCAAGAAGTATAACGGTTGATGAGACTATAAATTGCATAGTGACAGGTTCAGATAACAGTAATACACCACCAAGTGTCGCGATAACTGGAACAGAAAGCTGTGCAATAGACGCAACCACGGTATTCAGTTTTTTCACTACGTAATACCACAAACTATAACCGATACCAGAAGCCACAGAGCCCGATATAATCGCGTAAATCAAACCTTTCTCAGTGATAGACACTTGCGTTAACGCATTAGGTATCAAAACTAATAAGCTCAATGCCACAAGGATAACTAGCGAACTGAATCCAAAGTTAGCGGTGGTCGATTGCAGTGCGTTTGACGATTTCTTTCCTGCCAATGTGTAAATGCCCCACCCAATTCCGGCCAGAGACATCAAGATGATAGAAACTAAGTCGGGTGCCTGTGCCGATTCCGTTGGCATTAACAAGTAAACAAGCCCTGCCACAGATAACAAACACCCGCCCCACTCAATGAGCGACATTCTGTTTCCAGAAAACAGGTGCGCGGCAATCATCGTAAATTGCACTGCGACAAACAACACCAGAGCACCAAGACCTGCGCCGAGCTCTAAGTAAGCAAACGAGAAACCAAACATATACACGAGCAGTGACAGTATTGACGTGAATTGAAACTGTGATTTTAGCCTTGTGTATAGCGATGTGTTGTTTGTTAACACACGTCTAGCTTTAGATTGGGAAGACAAAGTTAATAAAATCAGAAGCGTAAGCGCACCAGATAAGATGCGAACGATCGAAAAGCTCAAAGGATCAATCGTTTGATCCATTAAGGCCCAGCGACACAAAACTGAATTAGCAGCAAATGCCACCAGCGTAATAAATGTAACCATCAGAGTTTGCATCGTTTTTTCCTAAATGAGTTATTTGGTCCTAACTGAGTTTTCTTGGATTTCAATCAACGTCAGGCTTCACCCAAACTTGGCTAAAGTCGAACCAACCTAATGCATTACATTTCGCGTTTTGCAACGTACCACATTGATCTTTATTAACGCCTAACCAGCAATGGAACATCGGGATCAATTGATTGCTTTGGACCAGTTGTTTACCTAACTGTCGTGCTGGGAATTGCTCGAATTCACCAGAACGCCAACGGTCAATCATGTGACACCATTGGTCGAAGTCCTCTGCCGGGCTAGATTCATCAAGAAAACTGTAGTCCATTAACCAGCCAGCCAAGGCGTCGTCTCTGTTATTGGCGATGCCCATAGGGTTAATCCAAACATCAACATCATCGGCGTGCGGAGGATCGGTTTCGTAACCGTAAAGATCAACATCGACGTTGTATTGCTTCAGCACCGTGACAATCGCCTTTGCAAGCGTTGGGAACATTGGGTGTTGGCATTGATACGCTAATCTTATGGTAGGCTTCGAATCTGCTGGTGGACAAACGGGCACTTTTAACTTTATGTCATACCAACCGGGTTTTATCCCATAAGCGTGTAACACGCCCAAATCGATAACAGTCTCTTTGGGAATATGAACAAACAGATCCGCCGCATTCAACGCGTTAGATAAAAACTGTGCCCATGCGGGATCTTGTGCAATACCCTTCTTTCTATTGAGCAGTAAATACGTGCAACCAGGATCGAGTTCTACTTCATCGCTATCGCCACGGTCGGCCATAACAGGCTTAGATAGGCTTGGGTAAACCATTGAAGAATAAGCCTCATCCACCACCCAAACTTCAACGCGATCAATTAACGGTCTGAAACCAAAGTACCCATTGAAAGCGGTTAACACGAGTTGTTTCTCGTCGTTCTTTTCAATGCGATAAGGTCCCGTTCCAATCGGTCGAATATCGTAGTCTTCACCACGTAAAGTGATCGGTAATGTGACTTTAGCGACCGATTCCGTTAGTGCGAGGGGAAAATACTTGTCTGGACGTGTGAGAAAAACATCTACTACACAATTTGCAGGTGAAGAGACATCTTTGATATGCGAAAACATGTTGAGAGGTTCGAGTGCAAGCAGTGTATCCACAACATGATTGGTTAACAGAGGTTCCCCGTTATGGAAACGAACACCGGGTCTCAAGAAGAATCGCCATTGGTAATCGCTGATTTTTTGCCATGAATGAGCAAGATCGGGTTGAAGTTGGTCATTCTCATCTAGACGAGTCAACCCACTGAATACCTGACAAGCGATATGTTGCTCTGAACGACGCATCGATTTGGTTGGGTTAAGCATTGAAAGCGGCCGGTAATAAGGCAAACGAATAACTTGTTCGCCTTCTTGATACTGTACGCCCAAGTAGTTTTGAATAACTTGCGTGAGTTTGGCAGCATTGTGATCAAGCACTGACAGCGCCTGTCCAATTTTTCCTTCCTGCAAGTAGCGTCTTGCTAAGTTCTCGCTGACATCACAACGATTCTGTTTAAAGATAAGTTGAGATAACTTCCCTCGACCAGCTGCAGGTAACCATTCTACCCACCCTTCTTCTTCAAGCTTGTTGAGTACCATTCGGGCATTACGACGGGTACAACAAAGCACATCCGTGATGTCGTCGAGTTGAACATCAGAATCTTTACCATCGAAGTATTCAAACAGGGTTTCAAATTGAACGCGAAGTCTTGGGCTGCTCATAAAGAGGAAAACTTATTCAAAGGACATTGAATTCAGTTTCCCTATTTTATGGCGTAAAATCAATATTACTGACACAATTTTATTGTGAATTATGAGTACGACATCCTAAGATGTTATTCAATCTTAAGGGTTAAGTGCCTTTACCGTAAAGGATTACATTACATCGCAGCCAATTTCATTAGCGATTTCACGGAGCTGCTGTTCATCGTCTAATTTTATCGACCATTTACACTCAGAACCGTTAGCTGAAATAACATTTGCCCCTTTTCCGATCAATTGAATTGCATCAACTTGGGCTTGCAGCGTGACTCTATGCTCCCCATCTAAACGAACAACCAATTCATGTGCGGTTGCGATGACTTTTCCACTTTTAAACGTTATGACCATGGGCTTCTCGGGTTACTTCTTTAAATACTGATTGCTTGTTCTAAGTACTGATTACTTCTTCTAAAGACAAAACCAGCGTACGACTGCCTAGTCTGTTATCGCTTATGTTTCTTAACGGCAATGGTTAAACGGCTGGTACAAACTAAGCGTTGACGATCATCAGTGATATTGATCTGCCATACTTGAGTAGAGACGCCCAAGTGAATAGGCTCAGCAGTACCAATGACATGCCCTTCACGCATTGACCTTACGTGGTTCGCATTGATATCGAGCCCAACGCAATAATAGCCTTCTGGTACGCAGAAGTTTGCAGCCAATGAGCCAAGCGTTTCTGCTAGCACAACCGATGCGCCGCCATGAAGCATACCCAGTGGTTGGTGCGTAAAATGACAAACCGGCATGGTTGCCACCAAAGAGTTGTCATTTACTTCGGTGTAAACAATGTTGAGGTGTTCAATTAAGGTATTTTTTGAGGTCGCGTTGAAGGTATCTAGGTCAACGGGCTTTTTCCAAATACTCATGTGGGTTCCTTAATTATTGATCTTGTTATCGCGTGCATAGCTTTTTCTATATTACTGGCTGTTAGTTATCTTTCAGCCCTTAGTTATTACGCAAGTTGATGTTAACATGCATAAAAACTGAATACACAGAGGATATTGTATGACGTCATGGATGAAGTTTGCCTCGCTTCTCACACTAGCAGGCCTAACCGCGTGTAGCGCTTCTCCGACAGGCAGAAACCAATTGCTGCTTTTTTCAGATAAAGACATGTCTCAGCTTGGAGCACAGTCTTTTGAACAAATGAAAAAAGAACAACCCATCAGCAAAGATGCCAAAACTAACGCTTATGTTCAGTGCGTAGCGAACAGCATCACTCAATATATTCCTAAACAAGGTTTTAGTGAATGGGAAGTTGTTGTGTTTGATAGTGATCAAGTGAACGCATTCGCCCTACCTGGCGGAAAAATCGGTGTATACACAGGGTTACTCAAGGTTGCAGTCAATCAAGACCAACTCGCGACGGTTATCGGTCACGAAGTGGCACACGTTCTTGCAGACCACAGTAATGAGCGCCTGTCTCAGTCTCAAATCGCTAATACTGGCTTGTCTATTACTAATGTCGCGTTAGGTGCATCAGAGTACAAACAATATCAAGGTATGACGATGGCCGCGTTAGGATTAGGCGTTCAATATGGCGTTATTCTACCGTATGGGCGAACTCAAGAGTCTGAAGCCGATGTTGTTGGTTTAGAGTATATGGCTCAAGCAGGTTTCGATCCAAACCAAAGTGTCAACTTGTGGCAAAACATGGCGAAAGCATCAGGGGGTAATCAACCGCCAGAGTTGCTTTCTACGCACCCTTCCCACAGTACGCGTATTAAAGATCTACAAGCAACGATAAAAACGCTTCCTCAATCAGGTTCACCAAGACCAAATTGCAAAGCGTAATCTAAGTAAGAATCGCCTAGCTGGTGTAAATACAAAAATGCCCTATCCATATTGGTTAGGGCATTTTCAGTTTCTTGCTTGCTAACAGTTCAAGTGCACTAAGCAGCTGGATAATTCCAACAACAGAAACTCACTCGTTAAGTACCAAGAATTTGTAATGGTAGGCTTAATAGCTGATCACCAGTAGATGCAAAATACCAGATAACACCAATCAAACTGCTCACTAAACCTACATACCAAACGAACGACACGACTTGCCCGTATTTGTCTAACGGTAACAAGTGACTGTGATGACGTCCTTTCCATTCAAACAGTATTTCAACACTGCCCATGATCAATAAGAAACCAAACAGGGTTAAATTCAACTGATAACTCAATACCACACCAGCAACGGCAGCCGCGACACAAAGTACAATGCCAAGCACACTGTTCATCGAGAAACTGATACTTTTAAGAACATGTCCGCCATCGAGAGGCAAAATCGGCAATAGATTGAACAGGTTTAATAGAGCATTAAATACTGCAAGGCCGGCAAAGAACATTTCGCCAGTCGCCCAATACAGCACCATAAATACTAACGACAATATCAGGCCGAACAATGGCCCCATGATTGAGATAACCACATCTTGCCAACGCGTATTAATCTTTTCATCGGATAACGCCAAGCCACCAAGAAATGGTATCAAATAGATCCCTTTGGTTTTCATGCCGAAGTATTTCATCGCTCTAATATGACCGTACTCATGGAACATTAAACAGGCGATTAAGGCCAAAGCGAACTGAATTGAAAACAACCATGAATAGGCCGCTAAACTCGCAGAAGCTAGTACGACCTTGATTAGCTTGGCGCTTTTAAGCGCTTTCATACCAAGCGACACCAACCCAATTAAGCTAAAACGCTTCTCTGGTTTAGGAGCGACAACAGGAGTTTGTTGTTCAATATCTTTGGTGTTTCGATTGCCTTCGGTAATGGTTTGCCCATTCACCGACGCTTTATACGTCATCTCAAACGGTTGCCACTGAACGGTCGATTCAACGTGACACTGCAACGTTTCTTCGCCAGCGCGTAGTGTAAATTCGTGTTTTCGGGCGTCTTCTTGGTCTGTGGTCGCATCTAATTGAGATACCAAAGTGTTATCCCAATACAACTGTTGCCACCCTGCCATTGATCCTTCTAAACGAAGCGGTTTTCCAAGAAACTCTATCGCGAGTAATTCCAAACTTAAAATTCCAATTTAATGACTTCTAACGAGTGTCGATATTATGCCGATTTAGCGAATGGTGGTAAACAGAAACAAAGTTGTTACATATTGAGCTATTGAACACTATTTATACCGCAACGATGCATAAACACTCTGGTCACACCTCCAACCACGAATAAATTATTGATTATACTTATATTATCGATGTTAAAGTGCCGCCCCTTTAAAACATAACCTCACAAAATAACAACTCTTTCTTTGACTTTATATAAAACATGAATTTAACATGCTATTTACATTAGAGCTTCAACACCAAAAATGCTCAGTGTGTTTTCAAACCATAATAACGAAATTCGATGCCCTAGGAGGGTCAAGGATGAAAACAATACAACGCTCTCTCGTTTCACTTTCAGTACTATTTGCATGTAACTCACTTGCGGCTGGTTTCCAAGTTGCTGAGCATTCTGCCTCAGGTCTTGGTCGTGCCTTTTCAGGTGAAGGTGCAGTAGCTGATAACGCGAGTGTACTAGCGAGAAACCCCGCCGCAATGACCCTATTTGATACAGCCCAATTTTCAGGCGCGGTTTCTATCGTTGATCCCGAGGTAGACGTTACTCAAACCAAAATCAATGACAACGACTTCAACCAAAAATCATCAGATGTAGCTCCTTTACAAATTGTCCCTGCTGCTTATTACATTAGTCCTATCAACGACAAATGGGCTTGGGGAATTGGCATGTTCACGACTTACGGAGTAGCCACTGATTACCCAGATGATATTTATGCTGGTGATTTGGCAGGTGACACATCACTAATTTCAGTCAACTTAAATCCAAATATCGCGTACAGAGTTAACGATAGTTTTAGTGTTGGAGCTGGAGTTAACTTTGTTTATGCAGAGGCCGAGCTCAACAGACACAAAGGCAGCCTTCCTGTTGGTGGCTCACCAAGTGACAAACTAATCTCGATGACTGGTGAGACTTTTGCTTTTGGTTGGAATGTAGGTGCGTTATATGAACTGAACGAGTACAACCGTTTTGGGTTTGGTTACCGCTCATCCGTTGAACTCGACTTTGATGACGGTGAGTTCACTGATTACACAGGTCTAAAAATGGAAAACGGCGCTCCTGGTAAAACCACAGGGCGTCTAGAAATTGAACTGCCCGATATCTTCGAATTATCTGCTTTTCATCAACTTAACGATGCTTGGGCAATACACTATGGTTGGCAGTTAACTAAGTGGAGTAAGTTCAAAGAGTTAAAAGCCACTAGTTCAGATTGTAAAAACAATGAATGTTTCTTAAAAACCGAACATTACGAAGACAATCAGAGATGGTCTGTAGGTGGAACTTACATGGTTAATCAAAATTGGACGGTACGAGCGGGCCTAGCGTATGACGAGCAAGCTGGTGAAGCGACATTAAGCATCCCAGACAGCGATCGTATGTGGTATTCAGCAGGTCTCACCTACGCTATTTCAGAGAATATGACTGTCGATGCTGCATTTGCACTCGTACAAAGTGAAAGCGGTTCGTTTACCGAAACTGATGCGGCAGGACAAAAGCTTACATTTGATGCTGAAGGCGTTGCTTACCTTTCAGCGATACAACTTAACTACATCTTCAACTAACCGTACGGGAATAATTACATGAACAACAAATTTTCTTTATCTCTCGTATGCTCAGCATTACTACTTGCGGGCTGTGGCGACAATAGTGAAAGCTCTGGTGATTCAACAGCGGCACCTTATTCAGATGCAATCAACCAATCATTAGCTAGAAGTTCAAAAATTAGCTTCACTCTTCTAGGTAATGAAGCGGATGTTCCTCTTCCTTCGTTTTTCTTGTTCGATACCAACGATCACACTCTAAATATTCCGTTAGATGTAAATTCAACGGGGCTCTTGAATGATCCAAAAGTAGCCATGGGGGAAGCTGATGGTTGGAGTACTATCATGCCGTTCACTATCAATGTGAATCTTCCAAGTGATAGGACGCTGAAGAATGATGTCGTGATGATGGGTACGACACCGTTTAGCGCGCACCTAAATGCCGGTGTAAAAGTTGCTAAAGTGGATGTTGACCTGAGCACTGGTGTAATGTCTAACTTTACTGCGCTAACTGCTGGAGTTGACTACTTAGTGGCATCTAGTGATTTTAAGACCATACAAGTGTTGCCTCTTAAAGGTTTAGATCCTAGCTCTGACTACATCTATGCATTAACTGACTCAATTGTTGATAGCGCAGATGAACCACTTGGAACATCAAGCTCTTACGCATCTTTAAAAACGACAGATATTGACCAAGCAGGCTCGCTCGATTTACCACAGAAAATCATCCATCAAATTGAAGCGTTGTTCGCTGGCTATGGTTCTGTATCAAGCTCAGATGAAATCATATACTCATCTTGGTTTACTACTGCGTCGGCAGGTAACGTTATGAACGGGACCAAAGCTGCAATTGCACAAACAGTTAGCCCCGCAGTTACCCCGTCTGATATATGGAAGAACCTAGCGAATCCAAATAGTATTTCGGAAGCTGATCTTGATAATCTGTATACATTTACAGTTGATGGAACGAAACAGGATTTTGCTACAGCTGTACAAGCTGACGCGATGTTTAAGAGTGCATTTGGTGACGATGGCGCAACACAATTAGCTGCGGGTTATAACACTAACTTTTCAACACCAGCAGCAGTTTCTATTCAAGTGTATCGAGGAACAGTTGAATTACCGTACTTCCTGTCAGATTCGTTAACTAACAATGCGTGGAAAACAACGCCTTGGCGCAGTGCGATGCCTAGTGTTTTAACTATCTTGAATGTACTCAGCTCAGGAAGTGACTCGGACAAAACAGCTATTGCTACACAGCTGGCAGGTTTAGGGATCACAGAGCCTGCTACTCAACTCTATCAAGCAGAGTACCAACAATTACTCATTGGAGAAAAGTTAACTCTTGCAAGCGGAGAGCAATTGGATAGCGCTAGAGTTATGACGAAATACAGCGCTGTACCGCAAATTCGAGCAGCAAAGTCAGTGCCGTTCGTTATGTTTGTACCTGAAGGAGCAGCTATCGACAGCAGTTTACCAATTTTACAGTACCAACACGGTATCACTAGCATCAAAGAGAGTGCTTATGCTTTTGCGATGCAGCATATTGGCGGCGCACTTACTGGATCTGCACCATACAAACCCTATGCAATTATTGCTATCGACCAACCACTTCACGGTCAACGCGCACTAAGTGCAGATATTGTTACGACACCAACAACACCTACTGTATACATGAATCTTGAGTATTTACCTGTTGCACGAGATAACATCCGTCAGAGCGCCATTGATGGTCTTGGAGTTCGTTTTGCGTTAAATTCTGCTACTGATGCAGCATTTAGTAGCCTCGACAAAACGAATGTGTCTCTATTTGGGCATTCTATCGGGGCGATTACAGGTATTAGCTCTTATACCGTTGGTAACAGTTCGTTGAACCCTGCTATTGATTCTATGTTTAGTTATACAAGTGCAACACTTGCTAACCCAGGTGGTGGCATTGCCCCTTTCTTGCTTAAGTCAGGCTCGTTTTCTCCTGAGATTAAGCACACCGTGAGCCTATCAAGTGTAACCGAGTACCAAGCACATTATGTAAGTAACTGTGTGCCAGTCAGTAAGTCAGGTGGTGATTGCTTTAATGAATACTACACAGCCCTAAGTAATGATAGTGCTTCAGCCTCAGACAAAGCAGTCAAAGCGACAATCGACTCGATCCTTACTTCATTCACTTATGCTGCGCAAACAGTTCTAGATAACGTTGACCCATATAATATTGCATCTACAACTACGGGACCTGTGCTTGGTATTCAAGCGAATGGTGACGAAACGATACCAAACTCGGTCGCTGAGTTTCCAACAGCAGGTACCGAACCCCTGTTTAAAAAGTTATCCTTGGTTAATACTGCACTGGACTCTTCGGGAGACAAGCTGGCTTCGTATTTTGACAAAGCATCTTCAGAAGCAGACCACTCCACTGTAATTTCTCAGCAAAATGCTGGTGATGCAGCAGCCAACGCAGAAATGACCTCACAAATTGTACAATTTACCTTGTCGCAAGGTACTGGCATTGCAAGCGTAACCGCTGGCTTGTTAGATGCGAGTAAGTAAGCGCATGAGCAAAATTTAATTTAACCAAATGCCAGCCTAACCGCTGGCATTTTTGTATCTGTCGTTCGAACAAGTCCCCTAGTTGACCGTTTGCATAAAACTTTAAAACACAAATGGTTGATCTCAGCTAAAATTAATCAAGACAGAATACCGTACGACCTCTTTCTTTATTGTAAATAAAGTGGATAATAGCCCCGTAATTTAATACCTAATAAATGTGAGTCCATTATGTCTTCTGAAGCTACTATGCTAGAACGCTGCCAATCTAAATGTGAACTATGTGGTTCTGATTCTTCTCTTACTGCATACGCAGTGCCGCCACACAGCCACGTAACAGTGGATCACGGCATCATGGTATGTGACAAATGTCTTGGTGAGATTGACGATCCTAAAGATATCAACCACTGGCGTTGTCTGACTGACAGCATGTGGAGCCAGGAAGCGCCAGTTCAAGTAACGGCATGGCGTCAACTTACTCGTCTGAACACAGAAAGCTGGGCTCAGGACGCGCTAGACATGATGTACCTTGAAGAAGAAACATCAGTTTGGGCACAAATCGGCATGTCTGCTGATGACAAGCCTCTTGATGTGAATGGCGTTGAACTTAAGAAAGGTGACGACGTAACAGTAATCAAAGACCTGCCAATCAAAGGTACTAACCAAGTGATTAAGCAAGGTACTGTTATTCGTGGTATCAGCGTTGGTGACGATCCTAAGCTTGTTTCTGGTAAAACAAACGGCGGTCAATCAATGTACGTAATCGCTGAGTTCTGCCGTAAGAAGTAATCTTACTGTAAGAAAGTGATAGAAAACGAAAAGGCGCTAATTAGCGCCTTTTTTCTTGGAAAAATTTAACCTATTCCGTTGTTCTAGAAACCACTGCCTACGTTAAAGTAGATAGCGCGTTCTTCATGGCTTTGCGCATAATCCATCCCAAGGTGCAAACCGTAACGTCTCGCGATTTGGTATCGAAAGCCGACACCTCCGGCATTGACGGTACTGTCGTGGCTTATGCCGTTATCTTGCTTTGCAACCCCTGAACCGTAAAACCCAGACACCTTCCAACGATGAGTGATGCTATACGTCAATTGGCCTTGAATTGTTTCAATCTCATCTCCTTGGTACCGATAAGATGACACCCCGCGTAACGACACGTACGGTTTCGCTGTGGGTGATACAAACAGGTCTTGCTGTTCGAAGCTTTGATAATTTGCAGCCAAGCCTAACGTCCATTTATTGGCAATTGGGATATAGGCTTCGCCATCTATGTTCAAATTTCGGTAATTGTAATCACTGCCAATCGCATCGTCGTACACCATGTAATCTGCAGACAATTTGTAACCTTTGGTTGGATAAAATAAATTATCTCTTGTGTCATATTCAGCCTCCAACCCTAAACCAGAAGTAACCGATTCGTTACCCAAAATTCGGTCTAAAACCATGTTATCAAATTCAATCTCAGACTTAGCTAATAACTGCTTTATTCCCAACATCCAAGGCGTATGCCCAATCCGGAACTGCACCTTTTGTGAAAGTACGGCTACCGAAGTTGACGTGCCTATTCTAAGGTCATGATCTATGGGGCCCCAGTTGATTGATGTGTACAAATCCAAATTCGCAACACCAAAGCCGCCGCCTCCTGTGTAACGAATGGAATCATTCATCCAAGATCGTCTATGGCCACCAAATACAAACCAAGTTTCGTTCTCTGTCCCTACTGCTCCCACTACTGACATTGCTGAGGGTACTAACTGCGCACCACCATCTATGGCAGAAAGAGCAGCTTGCTTTCTTTGTCGCTTTTCCTCATCCGTCTCATGTAAAAACAAACCAGCCACACCGCCGCCGTACCCCACCGCAGGCTCGGTAATCAAAATTGGGATAGGCAAAAAGCCATATGCGTTTTCCGCAAGGTGATGCCCCATATCAAATTGACCATCAACAGGATCATAAAACGATGCGAAAGAAGATGTTGTAAATAAAAAGCAGGAAAGAAGAACAATGCCGCCGCAGCGAGTCATAAAATTTGCCTCATAAAAAAGACCGGGTGACGAAACCCGGCCGAAAGTTTGCTTCCTTGCAATAAACATAGAAATTAAACACTTATTGCCAATAAAGGGGGTCCTTAATCGACGGGCATAGAATAGGCCAAATAATGGTGTTGCCCTACTCCTATATAGAGGATGTCGCCCTACAAAATTAAAGAGCTTTCGAGATGACAGAAACGCAAAAGGCTCATATAAATGAGCCTCTATTAATAAGTTACCTACATTCTTCTTTTGCTAATATTGACTCAATACTCGATCAACATGTTCTTGTATAACAGATAAAACCGATAATTTTACATCCTTCACTTGCTTAGAATGATTGCACCAAAGCGCAAAACCGAATTTGAATCCTTGGCGCATTTCAGACGACTGTATAGGTTCAATGTCGTAATGGGAAAATTCAGAATGAGCAAACGTTTTTGGTAACAGTGCCCACCCTAAACCGGCTTCAACCATTTTAATAACTAACGCCAATTGATCGACTTCTTCGTTATCGGAGCTCATGGTTACTTTTTCTGACATTCCCTCTTCAATAAACGATCTCAAGATAAACTGCTTTGAATTTCTTAACGCTAAAAGTACATCCTCTTGCGCCAAAGATGAGAACTCACCATTTTTTTGAACGAATGGGAAAAACTCAATGTGACCTAGAAAAGTCGCATCAAAGCTGTGTATACCCCGGCTGTCATGCACATTGACTAATCCAAAGTGGTACTCGCCACTTTGAAGGCCCTTCTTAATATCCTTTTTGTTTCGGATTAAAAAGTTCACTCGCATCATCGGGAAATCACGACGCAGTTTCTTTCGAATATCCAAAAGCATTTGATGAGGTATCACACCAGAATAAGCAAAGGTGATGTTTTCCAACCCGCCATAAGAGAGGCTCAATGCTACCTTATCGAAGGTACGAGCTTGTTCAATGGTTTGTTTAGCGTAATGGTAAAGAAGATGCCCGTCTTCTGTCGGCTTTACAGAGCGCCCAACCCTTTCAAATAGGCTTACCGCGAGTTGGTCTTCAAGGTTAGTAATAACCTGCCCGATTGTCGTTCTGTGTTTATTGAGTTTAACGGCGGCTTTGCTGAAAGAGAGTTGGTCATAAACGGTAACGAACGCGAGAAGTTGTTCAATGCTGAAATTCATTTTGTTGTGCTTACTTTTAATCGTTATGTATTTAAATTATCACAGGTTGGCGAAATATCTACTTTGTCAGAATAATATTAGTGAAAATAATTCCTCAATTTGAAACAAAAAAACCTACTTAAGCTAGTAGGTTTTATCATTGATGTCAAACGAATAACTTAAATGTATTCGATAACTCGAGCTAGATAGTTAAAGTCCCCAGAATCACCGTGGCATACAAGCCTTACCATAACCAGTTGAGGAAAAATGAGTTTCCTAATTTCATGCGGCAACTTGTTATGCGAGCAATAGCTCAATTTGCTCGCCAGCAGAATGTCGGTCTACCAAATAAGCTCGACACCTTTGATGATGTACTGCTTTAAGATGGCAGCTCTTTCCAC
>NZ_JBFRPB010000084.1:0-1310 GCF_041471785.1 Vibrio sp. 10N.261.51.C6
TGTTCATAAAGGGTGTTGTAACGTTTTAAGTCATCGGGTTTCATGGGGTTACTCCTGTGAACGACCATCAGGGTGATGGTGTTACAAGAGTATGGTTTGCACTCGTTTTACTCTGCCGCGTAGCGGCTTCGTTCAACAAGGCGCTCAACAGTGACCCTTAACGCGTGGCATTTTTGCTTCGCAAAAGTGTATGCCACGGTTTCGGGCACGTTAGCTTGGCGTTATGTGAACAAAACTGAGATTGATGTCGAGTTTATGAAAATATGATGCTCGACAGTTTCTGAACTGGAACAAATACTATTTCAAATCATAAATTTGGAGCGTCAGCATTGTGAGGTTTGTTTTAGTTGCACTAACACTGAACCATTTCATTTACTTATATTTTGAGCACTTTATCGACGGTGTAATGAGTAACCCAAGCGAAGCAGGCCAAGCTCCTGGGTATGGGATGGTTTACTCATTGTTGGTCTTTCCTGTCCAGCTTTTTCTAGAAATAGTATTAATTGTCGCTTTGTTGTACCAAACTTTAGTCGTTCGTCGATGGAAAGGGAGCATATGGTACTGGTCTCCTTTTTTATTAACGTTGCTTCTGATCCTAGATATTGGATACTGAGTTTGCATGTTCACATAACAAATAAGGATTAAGGTGTTGCGCAGCCAACACTAAATCCCGAGTGTTGAACAAGCCCGAAGCCACTTTGTTAAGTAAATTGTACGATTGAACTTGAAGGGCACATCGCTTTGAGGCTTTTCTCAAGGCGAGCGGGGTCAAGATAAGGTTGCGATAGCAATCTTATCAACCAGTTAGCTATTTTTCGTTTCTTTCGTCCTCACATCTCCTTTGATTTCGTCAATGCCATTCTCCTTATTATCAAATGCCTTTCGGCTACATGGGTCGGCTCACTCCAACACACGCCATCTCATGCTCACAGCAAGGGCAGCGCGTGCTGCAAAATGAGCAGTAAGAACTTCAGAGTGGGCAAGGTGCGCGTTCGCCATGCATTGGTCTGGCTCTCTTTATAGCGGAAGGTGACAGTATCATCTGTGATACTGATGATGTCTTCATCAGGCAGCACACCACGATAGAGATAGCGAGCCAAATAGCTCAACGCAGCCTGACCGTATCCCACTTGTCTGCAATCGACCACCCATTGTTTGGGTATGCCACTTGGCAACCACAACGTTGGGTGTTGATTAATGGCCTCTAGCATTCTTGCTCGCCATACTTTGGCCAAAGCAAACGCGTTGAAGAGGTAATGCTTGTTGCCTTTGTGCCACGTTTGCCTCGACGCGTCGTATTGGCCTGCCGC
>NZ_JBFRPB010000085.1:0-19118 GCF_041471785.1 Vibrio sp. 10N.261.51.C6
GCCTCCTCCTACTCGATTATTTAAAACAATGACGACTAGTCCGCTAAATATTTCCCTTCTGCAACTTGCCAGAACGCTCGAATTAGAGGGTTATCTAGCTGTGCTCGCTTACAACATACGCCTAACTCAAATGGCTTGATAGGTTCTATCTTTAAGCGGCTAACTTTATCTCTTACTGGACTGTTGTTTATGACCACATCAGGTGCGATGCCAACTCCACATCCTAGTGCCACCATACTTACAATCGCCTCATGGCCAGAAACTTGCGCGTATATGTTGGGTTTTATCTTCATCTTTTTAAACCATGCATTGGCTCGTTCACGCGCTGTTCCTGCTTCTGGGATGATAAAGGGCACTTCATTCCAGTTTGGCTTATCGGATTGCAGTTGTTGGCTAAAGCTACTCACACCAGATGGAATGATGACTGACAGTGGAATATCGCTGATGGTTTCGAATTCTAACCTTGAAGGAAGGATGTCTGGCTTTGCTGAAATCGCGATATCCGCTTCATCGTTTAAGATCTTGTCGATGGATTGAGCTGGATCACCAGTAGAGAGCTTAAATTCAATATACGGATGAATAGCCCTAAATTCGGTTATGAGTTCAGGTAGGTGACTGTAGCTAGCCGTTACTGAACAAAATATACGGATCTCACCTTTAAGTTCTTGCTCTCCGCCCTTCAGGTGAAGGTTATATTGCTGCCACTCTCCAACAATGCTCAATGCAACAGGTAATAGGTGTTTGCCTGCTGGGGTGAGATCAACGCTGCGGTTGTCTCTGATAAGCAATTCTTGCCCCGTCTCCTCTTCTAGTTTTTGTACCTGACGACTCAGCGCTGAAGGACTGACGTGCATAGCAGCAGCGGTTTTGCTGAAACTCTTGCTATCACATAAATGTATAAATAATTGTAGAGATTTTATGTTCATGTTCTGCGATCGTTTCCATGTTGCATTTATTGCAATAACTAATTGTGAATATATCACTTTCAGCAACGGAGTGTCTGTTTTAGTATGAAGTCATTCGATAGAGAGATATCGACCTTACGGACTTATTTTTAAAGGAGTGCCCTAGAATGGCTAACTATTTCAATACATTAAACCTTCGTGAACAACTTGACCAATTGGGTCGTTGCCGCTTTATGGATCGTGAAGAATTCGCGACAGAAGCTGAATACCTTGAAGGTAAGAAAATCGTAATTGTTGGTTGTGGTGCTCAAGGCCTAAACCAAGGTCTAAACATGCGTGATTCTGGTCTAGACGTATCTTACGCTCTACGCCAAGCAGCAATAGATGAAAAGCGTCAATCATTCAAAAATGCTGATGAAAACGGCTTTGTTGTGGGTAGCTACGAAACGCTAATCCCTCAAGCAGACCTAGTAATCAACCTTACTCCTGATAAGCAACACACAAACGTTGTTGAAACAGTAATGCCTCTAATGAAGCAAGGCGCTGCTCTTGGTTACTCTCACGGCTTCAACGTTGTGGAAGAAGGCATGCAATTACGTGCTGACCTTACTGTAGTAATGGTTGCACCTAAGTGTCCAGGCTCTGAAGTTCGCGAAGAGTACAAACGTGGCTTCGGTGTACCAACACTTATCGCTGTTCACCCAGAAAACGACCCTAAAGGCGAAGGTTGGGATATCGCTAAAGCTTGGGCTGCAGGTACTGGTGGTCACCGTGCTGGTTGCCTAGAGTCTTCTTTCGTAGCGGAAGTTAAATCTGACCTTATGGGCGAGCAAACTATCCTTTGTGGCATGCTACAAGCGGGTTCTATCGTATCTTACGAGAAGATGATTGCTGATGGCATCGAACCTGGCTACGCAGGCAAGCTTCTACAATACGGTTGGGAAACGATTACTGAAGCACTTAAGTTTGGTGGCGTAACTCACATGATGGATCGCCTATCTAACCCGGCTAAAGTTAAAGCGTTTGAGCTTTCTGAAGAGCTTAAAGACCTAATGCGTCCGCTTTACAATAAGCACATGGATGACATCATCTCTGGTCACTTCTCTAGCACAATGATGGCTGACTGGGCGAACGATGACGTGAACCTACTAGGCTGGCGTGAAGAGACAGGCGAAACTGCATTCGAAAACTACCCAGCTTCTGACGTAGAAATCTCAGAGCAAGAGTACTTCGACAACGGTATCCTAATGGTTGCTATGGTTCGTGCCGGTGTTGAGCTAGCATTCGAAGCTATGACGGCATCAGGCATCATTGATGAGTCTGCTTACTACGAATCTCTACATGAGCTTCCACTAATCGCAAACACAGTTGCTCGTAAGCGTCTTTACGAAATGAACGTTGTAATCTCTGATACTGCTGAGTACGGTAACTACCTATTCGCTAACGTAGCAACACCGCTACTACGTGAGAAGTTCATGCCTTCAGTAGCAACGGACGTCATCGGCCGTGGTCTAGGTGAGACATCTAACCAAGTTGATAACGCTAAGCTAATTGAAGTAAACGAAGCTATCCGTAACCACCCTGTAGAATACATTGGTGAAGAGCTACGTAGCTACATGAGCGACATGAAGCGTATCGCTGTTGGCGGTTAATCTTCCAGTTCATCACTGAATAAAAATAGCCCTGAACATTTGTTCGGGGCTTTTTTATGCTTGCAACTATTTTACCGGTGAAGGCTTGATAGATTGAGGAAAAAATAAAGGCTTACCCGAAGGTAAGCCTTTATTCGAACTTGAACTGATTGAAAAAAATGACTATTTGTCTGAAAGCTTTGTTTCTAGTTCAGCCAGTTTTTGTTCCATTTCAGTGAGCTTCTGGCGAGTGCGAAGCAGTACTTGTGTTTGAACATCAAACTCTTCACGGCTCACAACGTCTAGCTTGTTGAGTTGGCCTTGGATAACTTGGCGAACTTTTTGGTCTACGTCTGAACCAAGCTCTTTTACTGGTTGAGGCATAGAATCGTGGATCTGCTTAGCAATTTGCTCTAGTTTTTTTGGATCAAACATATCAATTAAAACTCCTGAATATTTATCACTATTCTATTTAATCACATCAAAGATGTCGCCTATGGCGTACAAAAAAAGGCCACCGAAGTAGCCTTTTTATTGTTAATACGACAGGGAAATTACTTATTGTTAGCTAATTCTCTGTGCGCCGCTTTTGCTTCATCAACACGGGCCAGCTTCTCGAGATCTTTATCTTCGAGGAAAACTGGAATTGGTTTATGTTTTTCGGCTAAGTAGCTATAAATAACCGGCAGAACAAACAGCGTAAACAGCGTACCAATCGCCAGACCAGCAACGATAACAATACCGATACTAAAGCGCTGAGCTGCACCTGCACCCGTGGCGTACATCAGTGGGATCAGGCCTGCAATCATCGCCGCTGTTGTCATTAGGATTGGACGTAGACGTACCCTTGCCGCCTCCATAACCGCCTCTTTGCGTGATAATTTATTATGCAGCTGCTCTTCTTTTGCTACCTCACAGATCAAGATACCGTGCTTGGTAATCAGACCAACCAAGGTAATCAGCCCCACTTGCGAGTAGATGTTCATCGTCGCTGCGCCCCAAGCGAGCGCAATCAATGCACCACATATTGCGAGTGGCACCGACACCATGATAACCAATGGATCTTTTAACGACTCAAATTGAATCGCCAGAACCAAGAAGATGATCGCCAGTGCTAAACCGAACGTCACATACAGTGCGCTGCCTTCTGTTACAAACTGACGCGACTCACCCATGTAGTCATGGTTATAGCCTGCAGGTAATTTGGTTTGGGCAATGTTTTCAAACCAGTTTACCGCATCACCCATCGCCGCGCCCGGCATAGGAACCGCTCCGACCGTCGCTGAGTTCAACTGGTTGAAGTGAGGAAGAGAGCGAGGCTCTGCCACCACATCAATTGTTACCAAGCTACCGAGAGGAACAGCATCACCATTGCTGGCTCGAACGTAGTAATGATTCATTGACTCTGGGTTTAAGCGGAACTTACGCTCAACCTGAGGGATCACTTCATAAGAACGACCGTTGAGGTCAATACGGTTAACGTAACCATCCGACATCATGGTGCTTAGGGTGACACCGATATCTTGCATCGTTACCCCATAAGCGCCCGCCATATCTTTATCAATTTGAATCTTCATCGTTGCTGAATCGTAGTTCAAATCAAGGTCAGAGTAGACAAAGAGAGGGCTATCTTTCACATCCGTTAAAATATCGGTTGCGATAGCGAATAAGCTCTCAAAGCTGCTTGGTGTGGTAATCACAAACTGGAGTGGTAGACCAGAACCGGCACCCGGCAACTCTGGCATTTGGAACGCGGTTACTGCCATGCCTGGGATATCTTGTAGCAATCCACTGATACGGTTCGTTACCTCAGATTGGCTAGCCGTGCGCTCACTCCATGGCACCATTGAGGCAATACCAAATGCTTGGTTTGAGTTTGGTACACCAGTGAAGGATTGAGCGTATTGGATTTCAGGCTGGGTCACCAAGATACCGCTCACGTCATCCATCGTGTTACTTAGATAGTCTAGGTTAGCCGTTGATTGACCAGTACCAATCATCATCACCACCCCTTTATCTTCTGCAGGGGCAAGTTCACTAGGGATGAATTTAAACAGCATCGGCAAGCTTAAAAATACAATGACCGCAAAGCCAATGATAACCGGACGATGATCCATGATCGCATTCAGCATCTTAGAGTAACGGCCTGTCATACGATCAAGTACGCTGTGTACCTTCAGTTCAAACTTACTCGGCTGTGCATTTTCTTTTAGCAGCTTTGAACACATCATTGGAGACAGTGTTAAAGCGATGATTCCAGAAACAAATACCGCGCCAGCGAGGGTTAATGCGAACTCTTTAAACAGCGAGCCTGTGATACCACCCATCATTGCGATAGGGGCATAAACCGCGCCCAATGTCAGTGTCATTGCAATAACCGGTACTGCAATTTCACGGGTACCAATGATGGCAGCCCTGAAAGGAGATTCCCCCAATTTGACGTGTCGATCGACGTTTTCCAGTACTACGATTGCATCATCAACCACTAGACCGATTGCTAATACCATCGCCAGTAGCGTCATTAAGTTCCATGAGAAACCCATGACTTGCATCACCATCGCAACACCAACCAGCGATAAAGGGATGGTTACGATAGGAATGATAACCGCACGCAATGAGCCTAAGAATAGCGTGATAACCACTAATACAATCAGCGCGGCTTCAACAATCGTGTGTATAACCTCTTGAATGGATTCATTAATCGCAATGGTTGAGTCATACATGATATTCATGCTGATATTGCTTGGTAGGTTTCGCTCCAACTCAGGATACAGCTGCATAACATCAGCAGCAATGTTGATCGGGTTAGCACTTGGCGCTGCATTGATGGCGGTTACAACCGTTTGTTTGCCATTAGCACTTGCGCGAACCACATCGTGGCTTTTTTCTAGTGAAACCTTAGCAATATCACCTAAGCGAACAATAGAACCGCCATTTTGACTGGTTTTGACCACCAACCTTTCTAATTCATCGGTATTGGTTACTTGGGTATTGGCACTGCCGTTGTACAGCATAAACTCACCAATTGCTTGGCCAGTTGCTGATTGGTAGTTGTTTGCATTAAGCACCGTCATCACGTCAGTGGCTGTCAGGTTTAATGCTGCCATTTTGGAAGGATCAAGCCATACACGTAATGCGTATTTGATCCCGCCGTACAAGTCGACCTTTGATACGCCATTAACGGTAAACAGTTGTGGGTTAACCACTCGCTCAAGGTAGTCGGTAATTTGGCTTGCAGAGAGTTCATCACTCGTAAAACCAATGTAGAGTACCGCCGTTGTTGAACCGGTAGACATAGTTACGGTTGGATCTTCGGCTTCTTTAGGAAGCTGAGAACGTACCGAGTTAGTCTTAGCCAGTATGTCAGACAGCGCGGCATTCGGGTCGGTATTGAGCTTCATATTGACCGTAATAGTCGAGCTACCGAGTACGGACTGCGACGTCATATAATCAATATTATCGGCTTGAGCGATCGCTTGTTCTAATGGCTGAGTTATAAAGCCTTGGATCAGATCGGCACTGGCACCGTAATAGCTCGTCGTGACCGTCACGATCGTATTTGTCATGTCTGGGTATTCACGAACCTGCATTTTGAAGATTGCTTGGAAGCCAAGCAATGCGATCAAAAAGCTGATTGAAATAGCCAGAACTGGACGTTTAATAAAAACATCAGTAAAGCGCATGATTCCTCCAATTACAGCATTGGTGTTTCAGCTGGCGGCGTCGTTGCATCACTTTCTACAACTCGAACTTTAGCATTGTTACTTAAACGAACTTGACCCGTTGTCACGACAACATCGCCAGGCTCTACGCCTTCCAGTATGTGAGCAATACTTTCTGTACGTTCACCTACTTTCACCACTTGTTGTTTCACACGCTGCACACCATCTTCTTCACGTAAAATATAAACATTGTCACCGTAAAGTGTGAAAGTGATGGCCGTCTGAGGCAGTGTCACTTGGTTTGCTAGTTTAGGTAGAATGATGTTAGCGCGCGCAAACATACCGCTACGTAACTTACCATCGTTGTTTGGGATATCGGCTTGTACTTGGATAAGACCACTTTGGATGCTAACCGCAGGCTCAATGGCACTAATAGAACCTTTAAACGGTTTTTCTGGGTATGCATCAACGAAGATGTCGATCGCCTGACCAACCTCAATACGAGAGATGTCATTTTGAGAAATAGTGAAGCGTAGGCGCATAACACTGGTGTCTTCTAGGCGAACGATGTCAGTGCCAGATTGTAGGTATTGGCCTAGATACACATTACGAATACCGACAGTGCCGTCAAACGGAGCGCGGATCTCGCGACGGGCAATCGATGCTTTAAGGCTTTCAATATCAGCCGCTAACGATAAGAAATTAGCTTCTGCTTCATCGAAGGCTTCCTTAGAGATAGAGCCTTTCTTGAATAGCCCTTGGTAGCGCTTGTATTTAGCTTCAGCAGCCGGTAAGCGTGCCTCAGAGCTTTTTAGATTGGCTTTCTCTACATCAGAATCAAGGCGGATCAGTTGTTGGTCATTTTTAACCTCAGTACCTGATTCGAAAGAAATTTGATCGATAACACCGCTGGTTTCGTTCGCTAGTGTCACACCTTGGTTAGGTTCGATGAAGCCGATAGCTTCAATCACTGGCACCCAGTCGATCGGCTGAACTTCAGTTACCGTTACTGGAAACTCTGGTTCAGGGCGGTTGGCCATATACTCAGCAATTTTTTGTTGTTTGAACATGTTAAACCCAATAACGCTGCCGAAAAGTAGTACAGCGATGAGTAACATGAAGAAAGTCCACTTTTTCATTATGGTCAAAACTCCGATCTAGTGTTTAATTATTGCGTCCCAACTGGCTTCGATTGCAGATTCTAGTTCTGCCTCATCAAGTTGGTAAAATCCTAAAGAATGCTTGCGTGCTAGAGAAACACTAGCCGCCAAGCTCAATCCACCTAATACTTCATTGTTAAGTGGTTTAAACAATCCTTGTTCTTTCCCCTCATTAAATAGCAGCTCAACTTGGGCAAACATTTTACGTTCTAGTTCCCTGAAGTTTAGGCTATTTGTGATGGGTAGAGAGTCATACTGAACCCGATTTTTTATTGCGGCTAAATTCGTTCCTGCTAAGTTCCATATGTTCAACCACATAGTACGGTAGCGTTGTTTAATTGGATCCGAATCATTAACCCCTTGTTGAACAGCATCAGCTACTCTTTGAGTCACGAGCATTCGAACATCTTCTATCAAATGCTCTTTATCATCGAAGTAGCGATAGATAGTGCCTGCAGCCACTCCCGCTTCTTTGGCTAATTTTTGCATTGAAAGGCCTTGGAAACCGACCTCTGCAATTAGCTTTTCAGCTGCAGAAAGTATTTGCTGGCGTTTATCCCGAGGTGCATGAGTTGTCATATTTCAACCACCAATGAATGAACGTTCATTCATTATAGCCTAATAACCACACACATGTGCAACAAAGTTTTACATAATCAGCGTAAAAATCTTGTATAAGAGAACGTAGCATTCGTGCTGTTGCAGCATTATTATAGGCGCGCAATTGAATTCGCCCCTCTAGACCAAACTGAGAATCAAATGAAACTGAACCCAAGACAAGATGAAGCCGTGAAATATGTTTCGGGCCCCTGCTTAGTATTAGCGGGCGCTGGATCCGGTAAAACACGTGTTATCACCAATAAAATTGCTTATCTGGTTCAGGAATGTGGCTATAAGGCGCGTAATATTGCGGCGGTGACCTTTACTAATAAAGCGGCACGCGAGATGAAAGAGCGTGTTGGGCAAACTCTAGGTAAGGGCGAATCGAAAGGGCTGATTGTTTCGACTTTTCATACCATGGGCTTAACCATCATTCGCCGTGAATACAAAGCGCTGGGTTTGAAAGCGGGTTTCTCTCTGTTTGATGACCAAGACCAGTTAGCTTTGTTAAAAGAGTTAACAGAGAGACAGATCGATGGTGATAAGGATTTGCTACGCGCTTTAATGAGCACCATTTCGAATTGGAAAAATGACATGCTGACGCCAGATCAGGCGAAAGCACGTGCTCAAGGCGAACAAGAGCAGTTGTTTGCATTCTGTTTTGAGATGTACCAGAAACAGATGAAGGCATACAACGCACTCGATTTTGATGATCTGATCGCGATGCCTGTATTACTACTGAAAACCAATCAAGAGGTGCGTGAGCGTTGGCAGTCGCGTATCCGCTATTTACTGGTCGATGAATACCAAGATACCAACACCAGCCAATATGAGTTGGTTCGTTTACTGGTGGGAGAGCGTGGTCGCTTGACGGTAGTAGGTGACGATGACCAATCTATCTATTCATGGCGTGGTGCAAAACCGCAAAACTTGGTGTTGCTGGGTGAGGACTATCCAAATCTTCGCTTGATCAAACTCGAGCAAAACTATCGCTCAACCAGCCGAATATTACGTGCGGCGAACATCTTGATCGCCAACAACCCACACGTTTATGAAAAGTCACTATTCTCAGAGATCCCAGACGGTGAAAAGCTCAAGGTACTGAATGCTAAGAATGAAGAGCATGAAGCAGAGCGTATTACCGGCGAGATCATCGCCCACAAGTTTTTGAACCGTACTGAATACAAAGATTACGCAGTGCTTTACCGTGGTAACCACCAATCACGCTTGATTGAAAAAGCGCTGATGCAGAACCGTGTGCCTTACAAGATCTCTGGCGGTACCTCTTTCTTCGCGAGAGCCGAGATTAAAGACATCATGGCTTACCTGCGTGTGTTGGTGAACCCTGATGATGACAACGCCTTCCTACGTATTGTAAACACACCGCGCCGTGAGATAGGCCCGGTTACGCTAGAAAAGCTAGGTAGCTATGCCAATATGCGTGGCAAGAGCTTGTTTGAAGCCAGCTTTGAGATGGGCTTAGAGCAGACACTGACGGGGCGTGGTTTAGAAAATTTGCGCCGCTTCGGTGACTGGATTGTTCGTATCTCAGACAATGCCGAGCGTGGTAATACGGTTGAAGCCGTTCGTTCTTTGGTTCGTGACATCAACTACGAAGATTGGTTGTACGAAACCTCAGCGAGCCCGAAAGCCGCTGAAATGCGAATGAAGAACGTCTCTGATCTGTATAGCTGGATTGTGGCCGATCTTGAGGGTGACAACTACGATAAAGAAGAGAAAACCCTGCGCGAGGTGGTTCAACGTTTAACGCTGCGCGATATGATGGAGCGTGGTGAGGATGATGACGATGCAGATCAAGTCCAATTAATGACATTGCATGCATCGAAAGGTCTAGAGTTCCCATATGTATTCCTGATGGGTGCAGAAGAGGGCATCTTGCCGCACCAAACCAGTGTCGATGAAGGCAACGTAGAAGAAGAACGTCGTCTTATGTATGTGGGGATTACTCGAGCGCAGAAAGAGCTGACTTTTACTAAGTGTCGTGAACGTCGTCAATATGGTGAATTAATAAAGCCAACACAAAGCCGCTTCCTCGATGAGCTGCCGCACGATGATGTGGAGTGGGAAAGCGTTAAGAAGCCTCAATCCGCTGAAGAAAGAATGGAAAAAGGGCAGGCGCACATTGCGAATATTCGAGCGATGTTCAACAAGAAGTAATGCCCTACTTTAATCGCACTATATAGAAGCCAATAAAAAAGGTGACCATGAGGTCACCTTTTCTGAATCTGGCATTTTTAATTACAGACCGGCAATCATGTGCTCGATAGCATCTTTGATTTCGTCGTCTGAACAATCCATACATGAACCTTTCGCTGGCATCGCATTGAAGCCGTTGATTGCGTGGTCAGCTAGAATGTCGCGACCTTGAGCAATGCGAGGACCCCAGTCACCAGCATCACCTGTTTTAGGTGCGCCACTTACGCCAGATGCGTGACAAGCGATACAAAAGGTACCGTAAACTGCTGCGCCATCACGAGGGCCTGTTGGTTCTGCGGCTACTGGCTCGCTGCCGACTAGGTAAACTTGGCCAACTGGTTTGATGCGTTCAGCAATTGCATCTTGCTCCGCTTCGCTAAGGCCTGCAGCCATTGCGCCAGTTGAAAAGGTTAAAACTGCGATGACAACGCTTAAAATTCGACGAGACATATCCATTAAACTCACTTTACATTCCCAAGGTAAGTACATGCTTACCAATTTATAGTGTTGGAAGGGTGTTTTGGCTTTAACCAGCAAAGAGCAACTGTTAAACCAATGTAAATAATGGGTGATTATATCCCGATAAGTTGTTGCAATAAACAACAACTTATAAGCTGTGGCGGGTTGTAGTACTCAAATAAGGGGTTTATCACATATTAACTGTCGAAAAAGAGACCAAACAGAAAAAAAAGTTAAAAAAGTACTAGACGGCATTGGGTGATATACGTATTATTCCACTCCGCCGACAGGGCATGCGCCTGTAGCTCAGCTGGATAGAGCGTTGGCCTCCGGAGCCAAAGGCCGAAGGTTCGAATCCTTTCAGGCGCGCCATCCGGTCTCTTACTTCGGTAAGTGAGAAATTGGCAAAAAGAAATAATGGTGGCTATAGCTCAGTTGGTAGAGCCCTGGATTGTGATTCCGGTGGTCGCGAGTTCGAATCTCGTTAGCCACCCCATTCTTTCTTTACAAAATATCGGTAGCTTCGGCTTCCAGTGTTGATTCATTATTCCCAAGAGTCGATACAAAACTAGTCGGTGAATAGCGCAGCTTGGTAGCGCATCTGGTTTGGGACCAGAGGGTCGGGGGTTCGAATCCCTCTTCACCGACCACTATTTCAATAATCGCTTTTAAGCGGTTATATAAAAAATTAGTGGTGGCTATAGCTCAGTTGGTAGAGCCCTGGATTGTGATTCCGGTGGTCGCGAGTTCGAATCTCGTTAGCCACCCCATTAATTTTGGTAGCTTCTTTGAAGTTCCCAGTTTGAGAAATCAAACGAAACGTCTCGGTGAATAGCGCAGCTTGGTAGCGCATCTGGTTTGGGACCAGAGGGTCGGGGGTTCGAATCCCTCTTCACCGACCACCTTAAGAAGCCCTAGTCGAAAGACTAGGGCTTTTTTACATCTGAAACTTAGATAACTTGAACAGAGTGGGGTTCGCCTGATGTTCAAAGAATGTCTCTTCACTGATCACTTAAGAAGCCTCAACTAGCCGTCCGCGTCAGAAATGACGGGGCTTCTTACATCTATCTCCCCTTCTTATATAAGACAGATTCCTAACGATCTGCTTGATAATGGTGCTGCTACAGAGTTGCTTTCTTTATCAAATGTACAGTTCTATATCTAATTTTATATAAATGGAGTGCTCAATAATTCGACATATTAATGGGTTTGGTCTAAAGACTTTTATGAAAAGTGAAACCTGACCCTAAATTTGCTCACTAAGGCCTGAATTTGACAGCTTTGTACGCATTTGGTCGTTCAAAAACTCCTCTGATTTATTAGGCCTTTCGTTTGTCTGTTTTGTATTTACCAAAATAATACAGATGGTTAAATGTATGGCTAATTAACGTTTATCTGGTTGTTTTATTTGTTCAAATTAACAAAATTAGCGTTTGTTTCTATAGTGTTAATTGTTTTTTGGAATAATTATTTGTTTTTAGTGGCTGGTAGTGAGATCTGCTTTGAAGCACGGCTTTAACTCTACAAGTAAGTAGTGGTAAGGAGTTTGTGAGTATTTCTTGCCGATAATATAATGTTGATTTTTCTTACTATATGCTCTTTTGGTGAATAGTTATGTGGCACTTTTGCTTGCTAAGCGTTTAATGTCGACTTTTTATCCTATTTTTGTTGCTTTTCTGTGAATTATTTGCCAAATTGTCAACCGTATAAAATATCAGAACAATATTCTGGTAAGAATGGATTCAATTTTGCAGACAGGGCAGAAAGCTGCCAAAGCAGTAGAGGTCTGGTAATGTCACTTTTAGAAGTAAAAAATCTTCGTATCGAATACCCATCTCGTCATGGAGTTCACGCCGCAGTTAAATCACTTTCGTTCAACATTGAACGTGGTGAGATTGTTGGTGTTGTAGGCGAGTCTGGTGCAGGTAAATCAACAGTAGGTAATGCTGTGATCGATTTGCTGAGCCCTCCTGGCCGCATTGCTAGCGGCGAGGTATTTCTGGATGGCGAAAAAGTCTCTGGTTTATCTCCTGAACAGATGCGTTCTGTTCGCGGCTCAAAGATTGGTTTTATCTTCCAAGACCCAATGACTTCTCTTAACCCTCTATTCACAGTAGAACAGCAGTTAAAAGAGACGATTCATGCCAACATGAAGGTTTCGGATCAAGAAGCCTACCAGCGCTCATTAGACTTGATGAACCAAGTGGGTATCCCACAACCAGAAAACCGTTTAAAGCAGTACCCTCACCAATTCTCTGGCGGTATGCGTCAGCGTGTGGTTATCGCGATCGCATTGGCAGGTGAACCTGACCTAATCATCGCAGATGAACCAACAACAGCACTGGATGTTTCTATCCAAGACCAGATCTTGGGTTTGATTCGCGACCTATGTATTAAGAAGAACGTAGGTTGCATGTTGGTCACGCACGACATGGGCGTGGTATCTAACGTTACCGACCGCGTAGCCGTTATGTATCGTGGTGACTTAGTTGAGTTTGGCCCAACAGCGAAAGTTCTGGGTACTCCTGAGCACCCATATACACACAGTCTTATCTCTGCGGTTCCTCGTTCGGATCGCAAACTCGATCGTTTCCCTCTTGTTAGCTACATCGAAGAAGCACAAGAGATGGAACCATTGGATGTGAAGAACCACTGGTTAGGTCAAAGCCAAGATCACCGTGATTACACTGGCCCTCTGTTGAACGTTGAGAACGTAAACTTACGCTTTACTACCAAAGATTCTTTCTTTGAGAGCCGTCGTGAGTACGTTCAAGCATCAAACAACGTGAGCTTTGAAGTGCATGAAGGTGAGACGTTTGGTTTAGTAGGTGAATCAGGTTCAGGTAAATCAACGATTGCTCGTGTGATTGCTGGCTTGTACGCACCAAACTCAGGCAAGGTAACGTTTGAAGGCGTTGATCTTACTGGTCTGAAATCTGAAAAAGAACGTCGCCCTATGCGTCGTCAAATGCAGATGGTTTTCCAAAACCCTTACACATCAATGAACCCTCGAATGAAGATATTCGACATCATTGCTGAACCTATCCGATTCCATAAGCTTACTCGCAACGAAAATGAAACTCGTCAGATCGTGAACGACCTGCTAGAGCACGTGGGTTTAGGCAAAATGGCTGGGGTGAAGTACCCACACGAATTCTCAGGTGGTCAACGTCAGCGTATTTCTATCGCTCGCGCTTTGGCGACTCGCCCACGTCTTTTGATTTGTGATGAACCAACATCGGCACTGGACGTGTCGGTACAGGCTCAGATTCTTAACCTACTAAAAGACTTACAAGACGAGCTAAACCTAACCATGCTGTTCATCAGTCACGATCTACCGGTTATTCGCCAAATGTGTGACCGTGTTGGTGTGATGCAGATGGGGACATTATTGGAGGTTGCGCCAACGGAGCAGCTGTTCCAATCACCTCAGCATGAATACAGCAAACAACTGATTTCTTTAATGCCTGAATTTACAGGCTTAAGAGAAGAAAAAGCAGTGGCACAAGCCGCGGTATAAAAATCAGCAGGCTGGAGTTTAGCTTGCTAACAACAATAAACAGACGCAAATACAACAACTAGGGATCTGGATTCCCGCATGAAGGAGTTATGCAATGAAAACCATGAAAAGCAAATTAGCAGTAGCTTTAATGGCAGCTGGCCTAAGCTTTAGTGCAGCAGCAGCAGATATTACCGTTGGCTACGCAGCTGACCCAGTATCACTTGACCCGCACGAGCAGCTGTCTGGTGGCACACTGCAAATGTCTCACATGGTGTTTGACCCTCTAGTACGTTTCACTCAAGAGATGGATTTTGAAGGCCGCCTAGCATCTAGCTGGGAGCGTGTTGATGAAACGACTTTCCGCTTCAACCTACGTAAAGGTGTGAAATTCCACTCTGGTAACGAACTGACTGCTGATGATGTTGTGTGGACTTTTGAACGTCTACAAGCTTCTCCAGACTTTAAGTCTATCTTCACGCCATACGAAAAAATGGTAAAAGTGGATGACTACACAGTTGAGCTAGTATCAAAAGCGGCTTACCCACTAGTACTACAAACAGCAACTTACATCTTCCCAATGGACAGCAAGTTCTACTCTGGCCAAACAGCGGAAGGTAAAGACAAGTCTGAGCTAGTTAAGCACGGTAACTCGTTTGCTTCGACTAACGTTTCAGGTACTGGTCCATTTATCGTAACGCAGCGTGAGCAAGGCGTTAAAGTAACGTTCGAGCGTTTCAACGATTACTGGGACACAGAAACTGAAGGCAACGTAGACAAGCTAACACTTGTGCCAATCAAAGAAGACGCGACACGTGTTGCAGCACTTCTTTCTGGCGACGTTGATATGATTCACCCAGTAGCACCAAACGATCACAAGCGTGTTAAAAACGCTAAGAACATCGATCTAGTGACGCTACCTGGTACTCGTATCATCACGTTCCAAATGAACCAAAACAGCAACGAAGCACTTAAAGATGTTCGCGTTCGTCAGGCGATTGTTCACGCAATCAACAACGAAGGTATCGTTAAGAAGATCATGAAAGGCTTCGCAACAGCAGCTGGTCAGCAAAGCCCAACAGGCTACGCGGGTCACAACGAAGACCTAGTTCCTCGTTACGATCTGAAAAAAGCGAAAGAGCTGATGAAAGAAGCGGGCTACGAAGATGGCTTTACGCTAACTATGATGGCTCCAAACAACCGTTACGTGAACGATGCGAAAGTAGCGCAAGCGTCTGCGGCAATGCTGTCTAAGATTGGTATCAAAGTTGATCTTAAAACTATGCCTAAAGCACAGTACTGGCCTGAGTTTGACCTATGTTCAGCAGACATGATGATGATCGGCTGGCACTCAGATACAGAAGATTCAGCTAACTTCAACGAGTTCCTAACTATGACTCGTAACGAAGAGACTGGCCGTGGTCAATACAACTGTTCTGGCTACTCAAACCCAGAAATGGATGCGATCGTAGAAGCTTCTAACACTGAAACTGACCCAGTTAAGCGTGCTGAAATGCTGAAAGGCGTTGAAGCAACACTTTACAACGACGCAGCATTCGTACCGCTACACTGGCAAAGTGAAGCGTGGGGCGCGAAGTCTAACGTAGGTGCAGCAGACGTAGTAAACCCAATGGTTATGCCTTACTTCGGCGACCTAGTTGTAAAATAATCTAGCTTGCTAGAATCGAGAGCTTGAAGCTTTTCAGGCTCTCAAATTATTAAGATATAGATTTAAGTTTCGGTATTTGGTCTTCCTTCAGTCTGGCTAAATACCTTTTTTAAGACTGAATTTTGTTATCTAGTCGCGGATTTCGACTAGATAGTCATGGATAGATAAGGGGCAAGGAATGGTTACGTTTCTGGTCAAGCGCCTGTTTCAGGCACTGATAGTGATGTTTGTGATCAGTTTGGTGGCGTTTGCCATTCAGGATAACCTGGGCGACCCGTTGCGTGAGTTAGTCGGTCAATCTGTTTCAGAATCGGAGCGTCAAGCGCTGCGTGATGAACTCGGCTTAAATGATCCCTTCATTACAAAATACACTCGCTTTGTGGGCGCAGCTCTACAAGGTGATCTTGGTACTTCATATTTCTTTAAACGCCCAGCTGTGGACGTAATCTTAGATAAACTAGTCGCAACGCTTGAGCTTGTGTTCGGCGCTTCTCTGATCATTGTTTGTCTGTCGATTCCACTTGGCGTTTATTCTGCAATACACCCAAAAAGCTTCTTCACTAAACTGGTGATGGCGGGCAGTAGTATCGGCATTTCTGTGCCTGTTTTCTTAACCGCAATCATGTTGATGTATGTATTCTCTATTGAGTTAGGTTGGCTGCCGTCGTTTGGACGTGGTGAGACCGCAAACTGGTTTGGCTGGGAGTCTGGTTTCTTAACGATAGATGGCCTTGCACACTTAGTGCTGCCGAGTATTGCTCTAGCATCTATCATGCTGCCTCTGTTCATTCGTCTAGTACGCTCTGAAATGCTAGAGGTTCTTAGCTCTGAATATATCAAGTTTGGTAAAGCAAAAGGCCTAGCGCTGAACAAGATTTACTACCAACACGCTTTGAAAAACACAATGCTGCCAGTACTAACGGTAGGCGGTGTTCAAATAGGTACTATGGTGGCTTACACCATTCTTACTGAAACTGTATTCCAGTGGCCGGGTACCGGCTTCCTATTCCTTGAAGCGATTAACCGAGTGGATACACCACTGATTACCGCATACGTTATCTTCGTTGGCCTGATCTTCGTAGTAACTAACACCATTGTTGACCTGCTTTACGGCATCATTAACCCAACAGTGAACATCACAGGGAAAGGAGCATAATCATGGAACAAACAACAACAGCTCCATCTCGTTGGGAGCGATTCAAGCAGTCAGACATTCTGTACTACTTCTTACGTGACAAAGTGGCAATGGTGAGCTTCGCTATCTTTGCAGCTTTCCTTGTTATGGCATTAGCGGCACCTATTCTAGCGCCAACAGACCCGTATGACGTGACGTCTATCGACATCATGGATTCTGAGTTGCCACCATCTTGGATGGAAGACGGCGAAGAACGCTTCCTACTGGGTACTGATGAGCAGGGTCGTGACATCTTATCTACGATGCTTTACGGCTCGCGTCTGTCATTGACGATCGGTTTCCTAGCGGTAGGTCTTCAGCTGACTCTCGGTATCATCATTGGCTTGTCTGCAGGTTACTTCGGTGGTCGTATTGATAGCTTCCTGATGCGTTTTGCCGATGTTCAGCTTTCGTTCTCAACCATGATGGTTGCGATCATTGTCTCGGCCATCTTTAAGGCGAGTTTCGGTAGTGACTTCTACGCGCAATATGCGGTTGTTATGCTGGTGGTGATCATCGGTATTGCTGAATGGCCGCAGTATGCTCGTACGATTCGTGCATCGGTATTGGCAGAGAAGAAGAAAGAGTACGTAGAAGCGGCACGTGTGATGGGCTTTAGAGCGCCTCGCATCATGTTCCGCCATATTCTGCCTAACTGTTTATCACCGATTTTGGTTATCTCTACGGTACAGGTGGCAAATGCCATCATGTCAGAAGCGGCACTTTCTTTCCTAGGTTTAGGTCTTCCGGTAGACCAACCATCACTCGGTGCCCTGATCAGTACTGGTTTTAACTACATTTTCTCAGGAGCATGGTGGATCACAGCATTCCCAGGTGTGCTTTTGGTAACATTGGTTCTCGTTATTAACCTATTAGGCGACTGGTTACGTGACGTGTTTAACCCGAAAATTTATAAAGGGTGATAGCCCGGTTTGATTTTTAGTAAAAAAAGTCACTAAATTAAGAGCCGTAAGCAATTACGGCTCTTTTTTTGCTTAATGGATCTGGAACTTAGTATTATTGACAGTGTCAATAATAGTTAAAATGGAATTCATGTTTTATCGACATAGATTCGGTAATAATTAGCCCGCAAGGGTTTAAGTGGTGGTTATGAAATTGACAATGAATGCTGTATGTCGTGCTGTGACGAGAAATTATCGTATGGGACTTATCGCTGCATCTCTTTTGGTATCGAGCCAAGTGAATGCAGAGTCGGTTCTATGTGATGCAACTCAGGCAAGCACCAACCAATTACCACAGCTAGAGCAATCATGTCCGATCGGTAAGGGCGTGTGGGGCAGTAAAGCACCAAAACGTCATTCAGATAACGAACTGTTTTGGGTTCAATGTGGCCTGCTGAACAAGCCTTTGTCACTGAGCCGAGCAAAGCCTCTGTATGAGAAGATCTCGACCAACGTTTGGATGAAGCCGGAAGGCGGAGACTACCGTTGCTTAATCGGACCTTATTCTACCTTCTCTGATGCGAGAAAAGACTTAGCTCAGGTGCGTAAGGTTCCTGGTTACGGTGAAGCGTTTATTCGTATGGTCGATAAGTCGAAAACCTCATCACAGCCTATTGTGGCAAAACCAGCAGAGCCAAAAATGGTTAAGCCTAAGGCTCCTGCAAAAGTAGAATCTAAGCCTGCACCGAAACCTGTGGCTGCTAAGCAAGCGGCGGCGGTAACGAGTACTGCTGCTATTCAGACATTACCAAGCGGCAACGTGAGCTCAGACGATGATCTAGAGATCGAGATTCGCGTGAAAGCAGACATTGCGGGTAGCCAATATGCTATTCCTTACCTTCTAGATCATCAACAACAGTTCTACATGGAGCAAGGTAAGCCTTGGAGCCGCCTAGATTACGATAGCGCTGAATTGGTGTGTAATCAGGTCAACATGAAGCTGATGAGTGAGAAGCAATGGCAAAGCATCTTGAGCTCAAAGGTTATGGAAAAACAGAACTGGCCAATGCATCTCCCTTATTGGGGCGCAGATAAGAAAGGTCTGTTTACCAACGGTAACGTCAACCAGTTGAAAGGTTCTTCATTGCTTAATGTGATGTGCGTTAAGTAACGACGACCGTTACCAAACCAAATAAGCCTCAGCCATTGCTGGGGCTTTGTTGTTGTGCGCCGAGCATGG
>NZ_JBFRPB010000086.1:0-2868 GCF_041471785.1 Vibrio sp. 10N.261.51.C6
TTGCACTTCAAAAACTATGCGAACAGTTAAAGTGATGATTTGATCCATCAAATGGGATTACATAATAAAACCTTTTGTTCTTAATATTCGGTTCGAAGCAACGAGATGCTTTATTTATTTTGAATAATCCAACAAATATCATTATTAAGTTATTCGTTAGATTATTTACTCCTTATATTTAGTAACAAGAGTAAATTTGTCATGGACATTATTTCTAATCTGTTTGACATGGCACCATTTGTCGCACTATTTATTACACTCTCATTGGGTTATATGGTTGGTAAAATTACTATCGGCCGATTTGTTTTAGGCGGTGTGGCCGGAACATTATTAATGGGCGTAATTATTGGGCAATTTGGTGTTCAGATTGATCCCGGCGTAAAAAGTATTTTCTTTGCGCTCTTTATTTATGCTGTGGGTTATCAAGGCGGCGCACAATTCTTTAAAGCGCTTAACTTTAGAACCATCAACATTCTGTTGTCTGCGGTTGTTATGACGGTTTCAGGCTTATTGTGTGTACTTGCCGCTGCGTGGTTGTTTGACTTAGATAGAGGTACTGCTGCGGGCCTAGCTGCCGGTGGTTTAACTCAGTCTGCGATCATTGGTACTGCAGGCGATGCGATCGCCCGTTTGGGTGGTGTGTCTGAAGAAGCCAAACATCTGATGCAAACTAACGTTGCTGTAGGTTACGCTGTAACATACATCTTTGGTTCATTAGGTCCAATCTTGATGGTGACTTGGGTATTCCCAACGTTGATGAAGTGGGACATTCGCTCTGAAGCAATCAAAATGGCAGAAGCGAACTCAGATGGTAATGCAGAGCTTGGTGCTGGTGAATTCAATGCGATGACAAAACTTGAGACTCGCGCTTTTGAAATCAAAGCAGAGAGCAAAGTGAATGGTTTGACACTAGCCCAAATCAATCAAGATTCAATAGACGCATGCATCGAAGTTATCGAGCGTGATGGCAAAGCGATTGAAGCAGACAAATTTACTAAGCTTCAACAAGGCGATGTTCTGGTTATCACAGGTACTCGTAAAGCCATTGGTCAGTTGAAAAGTGACTCTGTTGGCTCTGAAGTTGTGCTTCCAGAAGAGTACGAAGTCATTGAAGAGAACCGTCAGCTTATCGCAGACAACAAACAACTGATTGGCCGTACACTAGGTCAAATCAAATCAGAAGCGAACAAAGGCACTTACCGTGGTGTTTATGTGACTGACTACCTTCGCGAAGGTGTATCAATCCCAGTTCACGCTGACCTTGTTGTTAAGAAAAATGATGTTATTCAATTAACTGGCTCACCAAGCGATATTAATCGTGTTCAAGGTACAATCGGTAAGCCAATGAACTCAGCAACAATGACTGACTTCATTGTACTAGGCATGGGTATGGTATTGGGTCTTTTGATTGGCCTAATCAACTTCAAAATTGCAGGTATTCCGGTCACTATCGGCTCTGGTGCAGGCTGTCTAGTGTCAGGTCTGATTGTTGGTTGGTTACGCAGCCGTAACCCACATGTGGCGCAATTCCCAGAATCAGCAGCAAGCTTTATTCGCGACTTCGGTCTAGCAGCATTCGTGGGTATCGTTGGTCTTGAGGCTGGCCCTCAAGCGGTAGACACCATCAAAGAACACGGTATGAGCCTACTATTCTTGGGTGTTGCGGTAACCATCATTCCACAGATTATTTCATTCTTCTTCTCGTACTTTGTATTGAAGATAAAGAATCCGGTAGAAGCTTTAGGTTGTGTAACCGGTGGTCGAAGTGCAAACCCAGCGTTCGCTGCATTGATGGAAAAAACAGGCAACGCAACGCCAGTATTCTCTTTTACTGTGACTTACGCAGTAGCCAACGTGTTACTGACTCTATGGGGACCAATTATCGTCGGCATTATTACCGTTAATGCGGGTATGTAATTAAAACCTACAACTCATTATAGATTTAAAAAATCATCAACTTATTAACAGACCTACCCTATCAAAAATAGGGTAGGCCTGAATAATCACGCTTAAGTAAAACACTTTATTTAATTACAAGTGTTTAATATTAAATTATTAGGTAAATATTATGACTACTCAAACTCCAACTATCGATTTTTCAAAATTCGCTGACCTAAGCCCATTCGAGCTAAAAGACAAACTGATTGAAGTGGCGCAAGCTGTGCCAGATCGTGCACTTCTTGATGCAGGTCGTGGTAACCCTAACTTCCTAGCAACGCTACCTCGTAAAGCCTTCATCCGTCTTGGTGAGTTTGCGGTAGCAGAAGCAGAGCGTAACTACGCTTACCTAGGTGGTGATTTCGGTGGTATCCCTGATGGCGTCGGCATCGTTGAGCGTTTCGACACGTTCGCAAGCCAATATGCAACAGACAAAGGCGTTGATTTCCTACGTCGTGCACTAAGCTACGCAAAAGACCGTCTAGGCATCGAAAAACAAGCGTTCCTAAACGAGCTAGTACTGGCTTACCTTGCGTGTAACTACCCAGTACCACCACGTATGCTAGTGAACATCGAGAAAGTGGTTAAACAATACATCGCAGAAGAGATGTACGGCCCAATGCCAATGACGACTAACTTTGACTTGTTCGCAACAGAAGGCGGCACAGCGTCAATGACGTACACGTTCGCAACCATGTTCAACAATGGTCTATTGAAAAAAGGTGACAAAGTTGCGCTAATCACGCCAATCTTTACACCTTACCTAGAAATCCCAGAGCTAGCAGAGTATGAGCTGGAAATCGTTGAGCTACGCCTTGATGAGACGACTTGGCAGCTACCAATGTCTGAAATCGAGAAACTGGCAGATACAGACATCAAACTGCTTTGCGTTGTTAACCCTGCAAACCCAGCATCAGTGAAATTCTCTGA